>NZ_JBSFTP010000148.1:0-7151 GCF_053591315.1 Streptomyces sp. NPDC003042 | reverse complement strand
CTGAGCGCACCGGGCAGGTCGAACCTGCGTCCTCTGTCGCGCTGTCGGTCCTTCGGGATCAGCACGAAGGCGAGGAGCAGGGCGGGAAGGGCCAGGTCAGAAGAACACCGACCGCCGCTGCACCAACAGCTTGGCCCCTCTATTTGCTGTCCTCGCACCGCTCCGCGGGCTTCGGGCAGCTGCGCCGGACTCCGTCCGCCGGCCACCGAGCGGCAGCACGCCGCCACCCGACCACCGTCAGAAGAAGACCGACCGCCGCTGCACCAACAGCTTGTAGAGGGTGTGCTGGATCTGCTCGCGGACCTGGTCCGTCAAGTTGAACATCAGCATCGGATCCTCCGCCGCCTCCGCCGCGTACCCATCCGTCGGAATCGGCTCCCCGAACTGGATCGTCCACTTCGTCGGCAACGGCACCGCCCCCAACGGCCCCAGCCACGGAAACGTCGGCGTCAGCGGAAAGTACGGAACCCCCAACAGCCGCGCCAGCGTCTTGGCGTTGCCGACCATCGGGTAGATCTCCTCCGCGCCCACGATCGAGCACGGCACGATCGGCGTTCCGGCCCGCAGCGCCGTCGAGACGAACCCGCCGCGCCCGAAGCGCTGCAGCTTGTACCGGTCCCCGAACGGCTTCCCTATCCCCTTGAAGCCCTCCGGCATCACCCCGACCAGTTCCCCGGCCTCCAGCAGCCGCTGCGCGTCCTCCGCGCAGGCCAGCGTGTGGCCGGCCTTCCGCGCGAGTTCGTTCACCACCGGCAGCATGAACACCAGGTCGGCGGCCAGCAGCCGCAGGTGCCGCTCCGCCGGGTGGTGGTCGTGCACGGCCACCTGGAGCATCAGCCCGTCCAGGGGCAGCGTCCCGGAGTGGTTCGCCACGATCAGCGCACCGCCCTTCGCCGGGATGTTCTCCATGCCCTTGACCTCGACCCGGAAGTACTTGTCGTACAGCGGCCGCATCAGGGACATCAGGACCTGGTCCGTCAGCTCCTTGTCGTAGCCGAAGTCGTCGACCTCGTACTCGCCCGTGAGCCGCCGCCGCAGGAACGCCAGCCCGCCCGCGATCCGCCGGTCCCAGCCGCCGTCACCGGAGGGTCCTGCCGGCACGGCAGACGGCTCCACCACCGGCTCCACGACCGGCTCGGACACCGGCTCGGACACCGGCTCCGGCACCGCCCGCACCCTCCGCGCGGCGCTCCGCCGGCGCGGCCGGTCCTCGTCGAACGGAATGACCTTGGCGTCCGCCACTATCGCTGCGCTCCCTCGTCCACACCCGTACCCGCACCCACATCCGGCACGCCCAGCATCCCCGCCACCCGGTCCACGCCCCGCGCGACCCGCTCGGGCGGCAGCAGCGTGCTCCCGCGGCTCCGCGCGAAGTCGGCGAAGGTCTCGGCGGTCGTGTACATCGGCCTGAACCCCAGGGTGTCCCGCATCTGCGAGGTCTCCACGACCCGCCCATGGGTCAGCAGCCGGATCTGCTCCGGCGAGAAGTCGCTCGCGCCCACCGCCCTCAGCGCCGACCCCACCCACGTCACCGCGGGCAGCAGCAGCGGCAGCGTCGGCCGCCCCAGGCGCCGCGCGCACTGCGACAGCAGCAGCACGCCGTCGCCAGCGATGTTGAAGGTCCCGCTGTTCAGCGTCCCGCGCGGCGGCTCGCCCGCCGCCAGCCGCAGGACGTCCACCACGTCGTCCTCGTGGACGAACTGCAGCCTCGGGTCGTAGCCGAGCACCGTCGGCATCACCGGCATCGAGAAGTAGTCGGCGAGCGCCGAGTCCGCGTACGGCCCCAGGATGTTCGCGAAGCGCAGTACGCACACCGCCACATCGGGCCGCCTGCGCGCGAAGCCACGCACGTATCCCTCGACCTCGGCGGCCTCCTTCGCGAAGCCGGCCCCCGGCAGCGACTTGGGCTGCGTGGTCTCGGTGAAGACGGCCGGGTCGCGCGCGGTGCCTCCGTACACGCTGGTACTGGACTTGACCACGAGCCGCCGTACGGTCGGTGACTTCTGGCAGGCCCCGAGGAGCTGCATCGTCCCGATGACGTTCGTTTCCTTGACGGCGCTGCGCGCCCCGGGCGATGCCGCGCTGCCGCCGGTGACGGCGAGGTGCACCACCGTGTCCACGGCGTGCTCGGCGAGTACCCGGGCGATCGCCGACTGTCTGATGTCCGTACGCACGAACTCGGCGGAGCCGAGCCGGTGCGGCGGGCTCACCGCGTCGACCGCGATGACCCGCTCCACCTCCGGGTCGCGCTGGATGCGGCGCACGAAGCGGCCTCCCAGCTGTCTGGCTGCCCCGGTGACGAGCACGACCTTCCCCACGAGCTCAGCGCCTCCCTCGAAGAAGTCCCCCGGCTGCACCGCAGCCCCTCCACCAAAATGGTGGAGGGGCTGCGGAGAACACGTACAGCTGCCGTTTACTTCTTGTTACGGCGCTGGACGCGGGTGCGCTTGAGCAGCTTGCGGTGCTTCTTCTTGGCCATCCGCTTGCGCCGCTTCTTGATAACAGAGCCCACGACTACCCTCGCTCACTTCATCTTCACTGGTGCGGGGCGTCTGGGCCCACACGACCTACGTCGGCCTAGCCTACCCGCCCTGGCTCTGAGCCTGTAATCCGAGTGCTTCGAGGGAGTCACGAACGTCAGTCTCAGGCCGACTCCACCCCCACATAGGACTCTCGGAGGTACTCGTGAACCGCATTTTCGGGGACCCGGAAGGACCGGCCCACCCTGATTGCGGGCAGATGACCGTTGTGCACCAGCCGGTACACGGTCATCTTCGACACTCGCATCACCGAGGCGACCTCCGCCACGGTCAGGAACTGAACCTCACTGAGAGGCCTCTCGCCAGCAGCCATGACTCACCTTTGACCTTCCGCGCGTGACGGGCACCGGCTTCCCCTCCGGTTACTCCTCGTCGTCGCGCGCTCACTCCCCAGAGTAGGGGCGTGTGATACGAGTGGGGAAGAGGAGCTACGGCCACTCCTGACGGCCCGACAGCCCGGCGCGCTGAAGTACATAGCGAATGAGCGGCCGGTAGTAGTCGGAGGGGACCGCGTCATCAAGCGGAACCGCCACCGCGACCCGCCCCTCCGCTTCTCCGACGAACAGCGCGGGATCGTCCGTATCGGCCAGCCCGATCGCCTCGACACCGAGCTGACCTGCACCGCAGACCCACCCGTGGTCCCCCACCACCAGCTCCGGCAGCGGCCCCCCGGCCTCCGCCAGCGCCCCCAGAGCGATCCGAACCGGCAGCGGCGAATGGGTGTGTGCGCCGGTCGCACTCCCCGGCGGCCGCGCGCCGGGTTCCCGCACCAGTGCGACTCCCCGTACGTAATCGATGCGGTGCGGGCGTACGCCGAACCGGGTCGCCATGTCCACATCCACCCCCTGCGCCGGTGTGAGGACAGCACATCCCGCCGCCGACATCGCGTGCGCCAAAACGGCGTAGAACTCCAGGAGGCGGTGCGGATGGCCCGTTGCGAACAGTACGGGTGACCGCGCCTCGGCTGCCGCCCGCAGCCGCTCCGCGAAGGCCTCCAGGGCGGCCACCGTCCGCTCCGGATCGATCACGTCCGGCCCGCTGACGTGCGCCGGATCCGCGGAGACGCCGCACTTCTCCGCCATCAGCCTCAGCAGATCACCCTCGCCCCAGACCCACTCCGGATCGAGCCCCAGCAGCACCCGCGGATCGCGCGCGGCGAACAGCCGGTAACTGCGCAGGCTCTCCTCCCGCGTGGTGGCGACGGGCCCGGCCAACCGGGCGGCCAGCAGATGCGCACGTAACGCGCCGGTGCTCAACACCCTCCGATGCTGCCGCACCACACCTGGCCGTTCACCAATTAAGCGGAACCGCCCCACCGTTGGCGTAACGATGCTTCACGCGAGCATCCCGCGCAGCGGGAACACCGCCCGCCGGGTCGCCAGAACGGCCTGATCCGTCCGGTCCGCCGGATCGTAGCCCGCGTCCCAGTCCCGCCACTGCGCCGTCCGGCCGTCCGTCATCCGGGCCGGCGCGAGCTGCCGCGTCCGCGCGTACACCTCGTCCCGCCACGACTGCGGCACCTCGGCCCCCGGATCCACCGGCCGGTGCGCCACGATCCCGACCAGATGCGTCCACGACCGCGGTACGACGTCCACCACCGCGTACCCGCCGCCCCCCAGCGCGAGCCACCTGCCGTCCGCGTGCTCGTGCGCCAGCTGGTGGCAGGCCTCTTGGACCGCCCGCTGCGCGTCCAGCGACACCGCCAGATGGGCCAGGGGATCCTCGAAGTGGGTGTCCGCCCCGTGCTGGCTCACCAGCACCTGCGGCCTGAAGTCCGCCAGCAGCTCGGGCACCGTCGCGTGGAAGGCCCGCAGCCACCCCTCGTCCCCCGTCCCGGCCGGCAGCGCCACGTTCACGGCGCTCCCCTCGGCTCGGGTGCCTCCGGTCTCCTCCGGCCAGCCGGTCTGCGGAAACAGCGTCCGGGGATGCTCGTGCAGGGAGATCGTCAGGACGCGCGGATCGTCCCAGAACGCCGCCTGGACGCCGTCCCCGTGGTGAACGTCCACATCCACGTACGCGACCCGCTCGGCCCCCAGCTCCAGCAGCCGGGCGACGGCCAGCGCCGCGTCGTTGTACACGCAGAACCCGGCCGCCCCGCCCGGCATCGCGTGGTGCAGTCCGCCGGCGAAGTTCACCGCGTGCCCGGCCTCCCCGCGCCAGATCGCCTC
The DNA here is from genome assembly GCF_053591315.1 of Streptomyces sp. NPDC003042. NCBI lineage: Bacteria > Bacillati > Actinomycetota > Actinomycetes > Kitasatosporales > Streptomycetaceae > Streptomyces > Streptomyces sp. NPDC003042. The sequence goes on along the minus strand of NZ_JBSFTP010000148.1, from coordinate 2,443 downwards.
CGCCGCCGCCACCGACTGCCCGGCGATCAGCGCCGACGCCTCGTGCATGCCGTGGAAGGCCGGATCGTCCATGGTCCCCAGCCCGTACGAGCCGTCGGCCACCCCCGGATCCGCGGACACCTCGCGCACCGCGGCCACGTAGTCCTCACGGTGGACGAGCCGCAGCGTCGAATCCCCGGCCGCACGGCCCGCCCGTACCTCCATCACCTGATCCAGCCCGAAGGCGCGCACCAGGCCCATGGTCAGCGCCAGGCGCACCGGATCCATCGGATGGCTCGGCCCGAAGTCATACTTCGTGACCGCCTCGTCCCACATCAACAGCCCGCGCCCGCTCATGCCCGCCACCGTATCGGGCGTCGTCAGCACCGAACGAGCGGGCATGGACCAGTGTCACCAGGACCAGCACCATGGGCACGAGCATCGCGCCCCGGTAGTTCCAGGCGTCCCCGATCCCGCCGACGAGCGGCGAACCGATCAGGAAGCCGACGTAGTTGAAGATGTTCAGGCGGGCGACGGCGGCGTCGGAACCGCTCGGGAACAGCCTCCCCGCGGCGGCGAAGGTCTGCGGCACGATCACACACAGCCCGAGCCCCACCAGCGTGAAGCCGAGCATCCCCACCCACGCCCCCGGCGCCACGGCCACGACGCCGAACCCCACGGCCGCGACCACCGTTCCGACGCGGACCACGGCCCCCGCCCCGAAGCGCCGCACCCCCAGGTCGCCGACGGACCGCCCGATCAGCGTGGTCACCATGTAGATGGTGTAGGGCACGGTCGCGAGCTGCTCGGAGCTCCCGAGCACGTCCTGGAGGTACTTGGCACTCCAGTTGGCGACGGTCGAATCCCCGATGTACGCGCACGCCATCACCAGGCACAGCGGCAACAGCAGCTTGTTGGCCCCTTTCGCCGTCCGCCCCGTCACCACTCCGCGCCCCTCGGCCGCCGCGTCCACGGAGGCCGCGTCCACATAGAACCGACTCCCCACCAGGGCCAGCGGCAGTACCACCACCACGGCCGGCAGATAGGACGCGGCCAGATCCAGCCGCCAGTGCGCCCCCGCCCAGGCGGCCGAGGCCCCCACGATCCCGCCCAGGCTGTACGAGGCGTGGAACCCCAGCATGATGCTGCGCCCGTACGCCCGCTGGAGGTTCACCCCGAGCATGTTCATCGAGGCGTCCAGCGCACCGACGGACAACCCGAACACCCCGAGCGCCAGCGCCACATGCCACATTGCACTGCCGGCGCCGACACCCAGCAGCGAGAGCAGCACCACCGGCTGTGCCCACCTCAGCACCGCACTCGGCGCGACCCGCTTCACCAGGTGCCCGGTGGCGACGCTGGAGACCCCCGCGAGGATCGGCACGGCGGCGAGGAAGGCGGGCAGCAGCCCATCGGATATCCCGTACCGGTCCTGGATCGCCGGGATGCGCGTCACGAGCAGGGCGAAGGCGACACCCTGCGCGAAGAAGCTGAATCCCAGAGCGCCGCGCCCACGCCGCAGCCGCACATCAACCGTCATGGCGGCTGAGCGTAGGCCCAGGGGCTACCCGTGGGTAGAGAGATCACACGGCGAATCCGAGGAGCCCGTACAGCTCCTTCATCTCCCCGAAGTACGCGGTCGCCCCGGCGAGGCGCTCGGCGGGCAGCATCCCGGTGAACGCGTACACGTCCATCCCGGCGGCCCGCGCGGCCCGCACCCCGAGCGGGCTGTCCTCCACGACGACACACCGCGACGGCTCGACCCCCATGACCTGCGCCGCGTGCAGGAACAGGTCGGGCTCCGGCTTGCCCCGGCCGACGTCCTCGGAGCTGAAGATCCACTCCTCCTCGAACCACTCGTCCAGCCCGGCACTGCGGTGCCCGACCCGGATCCGCGCGTGGCTCGCGGAGGACGCGAGACAGTACGGCACCCCCTGCGCGGACAGCTCGGCCAGGAGCTCGGTGATGCCCGCGACCGGCCGCAGCTCCCGCTCGAACGCGGCGAACACTCGGTCGTGCAGCGTCCGGTCGAACTCCTCGGGCAGCCGCTGCCCGGTCCGCTCCTGGACCAGGTCGTGCACCCGGTGCACCGCGGCTCCCATGTAGTCGCGCAGCGACTCCTCGTACGTGGTGGGGTGCCCGAGCTCCGTCAGGTACCCGGAGAGGATGGTGTTCGAGAGCGGCTCGCTGTCCACGAGGACGCCGTCGTTGTCGAAGATGACCAACTCATAGCCCATCCACCCACCCTACGAGCCGTCAGCGCGGGTTCACGGCAACCCCGTGCTGGTGAACGGTTGAACAGCGGCAGATCCTCAGCACGCGGCCGGCGGCCGGTCTCACCGGTTGGGGCCGAGTACGGCCCGGCGCCCGGCCCGGAACGCAGAAAAGCCCCGCACCATTTAAGGTGCGGGGCTTTCCCACAATGATTGTTCGGCGGCGTCCTACTCTCCCACAGGGTCCCCCC
>NZ_JBSFTP010000147.1:0-7572 GCF_053591315.1 Streptomyces sp. NPDC003042 | reverse complement strand
CGCCGATCAGGCGACGGCCGAACCAGTGGTATCCAAACCACCGACACCCGCACTGACGAGGTAATCAACACCTCCCGCACAGCGGGGGAAGCTCAGCGCGGCAGCCAAAGCACTCGGCAGCCACACCCTCTTCTATCTGGTCCGGGAACAACAGCGCCTGACCCACACAGACATCCACTGGAAGCAGTACGGGCTCTACTACTAGCGGCCAACCACAGAGCTCCAGTCCCTTTTCAGGAGGGGCTTGTACTCCGCGGCGGTGGTGCGGGTTGCCCCATCCCCCGGCCGGGATTCACCCGGCGGCCGCGGCCGGGCCCTGCCCCAATGCCACGAAGCTTAAGTTGATCTCGGCGTGGTGGGCGGGGCGGTTCCGAGTGAGGCGAACTTCAGGCTCCGTGGCCCGCGTGGCGGGTGCCTGCATCCGAAGCCCTCTTCACTCGATAGGAGTTGTGGCGGGCGCGCTTGACGACGCGTGGGTAGGAGCGGGTGCGGCGCGCTGGGTTGCAGTTTCGGCGCATAGCAAGCGTGGCGAGGACGTCCGTCTTGACCGCTTCCCAGCATTCAGGGGGGGGAAGGCCGCCGTCCCGGTAGCGGTGCGGCGGACGATGTTGAGAGTCCTGAGGAAGCTGATCCGGTCCGGGTCGATATCGGCGCCGGTCGCGGCCTGGCAGATGAGGGAGTTGATCGCGTAGTGGACGAGCAGGTAGGCCCAGATTTCCTGGTGGACCAGGTCCGGGCTCTTGGACCGCAGCACCTTCCCCGGGCCGCGCAGGACGGTCTTCAGCTGGCCGTTCGCGGTCTCCTCCTCCCACCTCTGGTGATAGGCGGCCGCCAGTTCGGCGGCGGTCGCGGCCTCCGGATCGGTGACCGTGGTGATCAGGCAGATCAGTTCCCCGCCGTCGCGGTCGGGGACGTCGTACTCGATGATCCGCACCACGTGGGCTGCGGCCGGGTCCGGCTTCGCGCCGGTTTTCGCCTCCCGCAGCAGTTCCTCCCGCTGCCGGCCGCGCAGGCGGGGATCGACCAGGGCCGACAGATACGTACCGTCGGACAGGACCTTCAGGACCGGCAGGGACAGCTGCGTCGGAGCCCGCCAGCACAGTGCCGCCCCGGTCTGGGCGGCGGCGCTGAACGCGGTGAAGCTGTAGAAGCCTCGATCAGCAAGTAGCAGCCAGTCACTGGAGATCGAGGGCAGCAGCGAGGTCGCCATCGCCTTCTCGCTCCGGTTCCACGGGCCGACCTCGGCGTCGATGAAGGCGTGCGATCCGCACTCGACGACGGCCACCACCCGCGCCTTGGGGAACGCGGAGCGGGACTGGTCGTTGCCGGCGTAGCCGAACTCGGCGGCGTTCTCGCCCGAGTCGGGGAGGTCGAGCTCGAACCCGTCGATGGCCATCAGCCGCCAACCGCGAAGCCACGCGCCCCGGGTCTCGCTGGTAGCCACCGGCTCGGCCACCCGGTAGAACGTCTCCCGCAGCACGTCCCGGCCCAGCCGCTTGCGCGCCCGCGTGATCCCCGACGACGTCGGTGGCTCCCACGCGGCATCCCACACGCCGAACTGCGACAGCGAGCCGGTGACTTTCTGCGCGACCTCCTCGGCCGCGTCGTCGGAGAACAGGCACAGCGCCATCGTCAGATAGGCGGTCACGTGCGGAGGGAGCTTCCCGCCGCGGCGTTGCTCCGCCACCCCGCACACCGCCACGGCCTCATCGACCTTGAACCGCGGCACCGCCGCAACCAAGACCCCCAACGACACCTGGTCCGGTCGCGCGACCGGACCAACCGATTCCACGGACCCCTGAGCCATGCGGCAACCCTAGCCACGCGACTGACGTGGCATTGAGCAGCACACCGGGCCGTTCCCCGACGAAGCGACGCCACCGACCATTTCTTGATCAACTTAAGCTTCGTGGCATTGGGGCCTGGCCCACTTCGAGGGCCGCACCTGGGCCGGCTGGCACCACGACGTCACCTCGTCTCCGCCGCCCACGCCTTCTGCACCCTCCAGCGAATGGCCAGAGCCCAAAAGAAATGGCACCGGCCTGAGCCTCTACCGAATCGTCCGCGAACTGCAGACCCTCCTCGCCACCTGGGCCGGCGCCTGCCCCACCTGTCACCGCGACATACCCACCCTCGCACCGACCTGACCAAGCCCTACTAAGGGTTGTCCCGTAAATGATCTCCGAGTCGTCTCGGGCACGGGTGACGGCGGTGCGGCCCGCGATCTATCCGGCGAGGGTGAGGTTGTGCATCCGGGCGATGCCGAGCATCGCGTGGTGCACTCCGTCGCCTTTGAGGCGGCAGTCGCGGAGGATCTTCCAGGTCTTCATGCGGGCGAAGACGTGCTCGACGCGGGCTCGGACCTGCTTGTGGGACTTGTTGTGCTCTTCTTTCCAGGCCGGCAGTTCGCTCTGGCCGCGCTTGCGGCGGTGAGGGATCACGAGTCCGGTGCCCGGGTAGCCGCCGTCGGCGATTGTGAGTGTCTTGCCGACCGCGGCTTTGGCGCCGGATTCTTCCCATGCCTTGCAGTCGTTGCGGTTTCCGGCGAGGGGCCGGCCCGCCACGACAACGAGGCGGGTGTCGGCGTCGATGACGACCTGGTGGTTGGTGGAGTACCGGTAGTTCTTGGACCGCTCCGCGATCGTGTGGTCGCGGGTGGGCACCAGGGTGCCGTCCACGATAAGCACGGTGTCCTTGGCGAACCGCTTGCGGGGCTGGAGCGCGAGCATCGGCCCGAGATGGTCGATGATGCGGTCCGCGGCTGACTTGGACACCCCGAACAGCGGGGCGAGCTGGCGCATCGTCAAGTTCGTGCGCCAGTACGCCGCGACCAACAGGACACGGTCCTCCAGGGGCAGGCTCCACGGCCGGCCCTTGCCGACCGCGTCCGCACCCTCGCGCCGCAGCACGGTCACCAGCTTCCCGAAGCAGCGCGGGCTCAGCCCGGTGAACGGGGCTATCCAGGACGGCTCCGACGCCGTGATCACACCAGCCACACCAAGATCATCTCACCTGTGACCAGCAGTTACGGGACAAGTCTTAGGGCGTGTCCGACGGGTCGGGTGAGGGGCTGGTGACGGCATTCTCTTCCGCCAACGGACTGGCATCCAGTGGCGAGATCTACCCAAGCGGTTCAGAAAATGGAAGACGGTGCACGACCGTCACGGGCGTTGGTCGGCGGATGGCACATGGGACCGGATCCTTGGGGCTGTCCAGGCCGAGGGCGACGCAGAAGGCCGGATCGACTATGCGCTGGGCGCCGATTCTTTAACTCTGGCCGTGAGGTACCGCCTGCCATCGGGGATAGGGACGTATTCGGCGCCACGAGAGATCACCCTTGTGCGGCGTGTTCCAGCGATGCTGCGTGAGAAAGATCAGTGGGCGCCGTGCCAGCGCACGACTGGCCTGCCCGGCCTCACCAGCCGATTGGGAGAAGACCTTGCCCGACAAGCCCCGCAACAACGAAGACAACGATGACACCGACCTCCTCGGAGGTGAGCCCGTCAAGGAAGTCGATCCGGCTGACGTCATCGAACAGTCCATCCCCGTGCCACTCAAAGACGATTACGAGGGCGACATCGCCGAGTACTAGTAGGGCTTGGTTCGCGCTCTTTCACTCGCCGGTTTCGGATCCGGTTGAAGGCCTCCCGGTGGCTGCTGCCTGCGGGTGCTTGACCTTGCGGTCAAGCACCTCCCGCATCGAGCGGCCTTCAGCGTCCTGAAAAACGTCCTCCAGCCATGCTACATCGATCACCTCGGGGTGAACATGGCTCAATTGCGCGAATGCCCCGATGAAGTCGTGTACGAAGTTATCCGGCAGCCGATATTCCAGCATTTCGAACACGGTGGGCTGAATGAGCCAGGCTCCGATGGCGCGGTTCAAAAGCCCAGAAAATTCCTCGTCAGCGAGAAGACCTTCGGCGATCATTTGTCCGGGTTCGTCATCCAGTAGGGCTCCTATGGCGCCAGCTAGTCGCCCCTCGTATTTTTCGCCAAGATAGTCAGCACGGAAGCGATCAAACTTTGCGACGTGCTCGTTTATCAGCCTTTCGAAATCTGTGACGTCCTTAAAAAAGGTCATGACAGCGATGCGTAGCATGCGCCTTCTGCCACCGTTACATGCTGCGTCTATATCGAGAGCCCCCATAACGTCGAGGATGTCGTTGGCATAGGTGAGCCCTGCCGCCGGGTCCGTTGCACAGACAAGCCCGCGGGTGGCGGCGGAGTCGACGACAAGCGAGCCGCTGTCCCCGCCCAGCGCGGCAGATCCTCCCTCGTCCGCGCGGATCACGAACAGGGTGTTGCCGTCCCCGGCCTTGATGCGCTTGCCGTTATAGTGTTGTTCCCTGTAAGAGACACCGATTTCGTCCACGGTGCCGCTCTGCAGTCGGGTAGTAATCCCGCGACGGAGGACTCTCTCGCCGATGTATGGCGGAAGGCCAACGAACGGATGCCTGCCTGGGATCTCCGCCACCGAGAATTCCACTTTTGACTGTGTATCAACGTGGACGATCCCTGCATCCACGGCAAAGGCGTAGGCGTAGTCGGCTCCGAGTGGACCGAGATACCAAGGAACGATGCGACTGGTGTAACCGATGTACTCTCCCCAGAAGCCCCTCGAGGGTTGATAAACGCGGAGGTCATCGGGGAGCCGATATGGGGTGTCTGCATTGGTGAGGATGTGGTTGTTGGTAAGAAGGACCGGTTCCATGGGCCAGCGGCGGTCGTAGAAAACGCCGCCGGCGGTGCCAGCTCCTGCGGTTGCGCCTGCGGCTTCAATCATGCAACCGCCCTTGACGGGGCGGTATTTCGCGAAGTCATACATCCATTGGCAGGTCCGAGGCATGGCGCTTTCTATGACGTCGGTGGGCACGCTCTCGCCGTTGAGGGTCAACTCTCGGGGGACACGATCCCGTGTTGCGAGGTTTGCGGAACGCTCCTTGCGAATTACATGGACACGGACACTGATGGTGTCGGTGATACGGCCCCCCACTATTTTGTAGCCGACCCCGACACCGATGACATTGGGCAGCCGAAACAGGTCTTCCGTGTACATGCGCACTGCGGCGAGGGCTGCTCTCGGAGGTTCGGGCTCAGGAGTGGTGTGAGGCATGGCGTCCTCGATCCTGGATGGGTCAGGCAGTTTCGTCCTGTAGGGGACCTCCCGCAAGCTTGCGCCCGGGCGCCATGAGGTGTCGAGGGCGATCTGTGATCGCTCCTACGGAGATGACGGAACCTCAGCGCCAGATTCGCCTACGCGGCTCCGAGAGGGCCAACCATCACTTCCTAGCGCGAACTTCCCATATTTCGGCCGCGCTACTTCCGATTTTACCCTCTCCTCGGCCGTGGGGACCAACGGAAGAGACAGTAACGCTACGCACTTGATCTCGAGCGGTGAGGGGGACCCGGCGTGGCCTGCATGCCGGTACGGCCTGTTCAACATGATCAAGGCGCCTACCGTCAACGGCGAGAGCTTCGCCGACCTTGTGCTGCTGCGCTGGCTATCCAAGGAGACCTCGGCCGGTCAGAAGGCGTCGTACTGCGGCAGCGGACACGTTCGCCCAGACGATCCCTGGGTCGCCTCTGATTATCGAGGCCGACGAGCCCTCCACGGCCCAGGCGATGTTGGACAAGTTGAGGCACACGCCGCCGCCCCGCTGACCGCCAGTCAAGCGCCTAGTTAGGGCTTGGTCAGGTTGGTGCTGGTGTGGGTATGTCGCGGTGGCAGGTGGGGCAGACGCCGGTCCATGTCGCGAGGAGGGTCTGTAGCTCGCGGACGACTTGGTAGAGGCTCAGGCTGGCGCCGTGTCTTTTGGGGCTCTGACCAGTCGTTGCAGGGTGCAGAAGGCGTGTGCGACGGAGACGAGGGTGACGTGGTGGTGCCATCCGTTCCAGGTGTGGCCCTCGAAGTGGGCCAGGCCCAGGGCCTGCTTAATCTCCCGGTAGTCGTGCTCGATGCGCCAGCGGAGCTTGGCCAGTCGGGCCAGGTGTGGTCAGCGGGGTGTCGGCAGTGCGGTCCGGCCGCTCGTTGACCGCGTACTCGATCCGGGCCAGCTTGGCGTCGAATGCCGGGTCCGGGGACTCCTTCCAGGTCTTCGTCCGCTGGAAGGAGATCCCGCGGCGGGCCAGTAGGCACCGCAGGGCCTCGCGGCCGATCCGAACGGGCCGGGCGATATTGCGCCGCAGGTGATCGACCAGTTTGCGGATCGACCAGCGGGTGAAGGGCTTGCCCAGCACGGTGGGGCGGGTGGTGGCCGTCTGGATGACGAAGTCCTCGTCGTCACGGTTCAGCAGACGGGGACGGCCTCCCGCCCACTGAGGGTTGAGGCATGCGAGCCCGATCTCGTTGAAGCGGTGGATCACGTCCCGGCCGGTGTCCTCGTCCGCCTGGACCAGACGCGCGATCACCGGGACCGTGCTGCCGCCGGCCGAGGCCAGCAGCATCATCGCCCACCGAAACCGCACCGAGCTCGTGCTGCCACGCCGCACAATCTGCTGGAGCTTTTGCCCCTCCTGCTCTGTCAGCCTGCGGACCCTCACCGGTGGTGCCATCCCGCCCCCTGCTGGTTGGAAGTCGTCACTTCCAACCAGCACAACGAGCAACCCGGTGAACCTATGCGGTCACAGCACTAGCAGACCCGGCTCGTGATTTGGCGAAGACCTCCGGCGTGGTGGACAAGTTCAGGTCCCCCGCGCACGGGGGTCTTCTGTTGGGGACGAGCGCGACGTCCCGGCCGGGCAAGGGCGGCAAGGCGTTCCAGAAGGGCCTGGAGGCCCTCCGGCAGTACGTCGCGCGGGAGGGCCGCCTGCCGGGTCGCGCCGTCGTCGACGTCCTCCCGGACGGGGCCGAGCACCGCACCGGGATCTGGATCGGCAACCAGAAGGCGCGCCGCGACCGGCTCGACGCCGGTCAGCTCGCCGAGCTGGGCGTGGAGTGGGCCACAGCGTGATTGCCCCGCAAGCACGGACTACGGGGTGATTGCGGGGCAATCACCCTCGTTCCAGAAACTGGAACAGGGGGCGCCGTCGGCGGGCCGGCCCTTCCTCCGTCCCTTCGGGATTGCGTTCTCAGGCGAGGGAGCTCCGCCGTCACCGCGTACGCCCCGCGCCCCTGGCCGGTGCGGTCTGTTGCCGGTGGGCGGGGACGGCGGCTTCCGTCGGGGCCTGCTGTCCGGGGGCGCCGTCGGCGGGCGTGGTGGTGGAGCGGGAGCGGGCAGCCGTCGGGGAGACGCGGACCCGGGACGCGGGCGCGGCCGGCGCCGAGGGCGGTGTCGTCAGGGAGTGCAGGGTCGCGTCCACGAGCCGCCCGACCGTGGTGGAGGACGGGCCGTCCTTCCAGGTGGTGTCGGTCCCGAGGCGGGCCAGGTGCGCGGCGAGGAGACCGGTGCCGCCCTGGTCGCGGATCTGGTCCATGCGGTGGGCCAGCAGGGGCCACTGGCGGGAGCCGACCAGGAGACCCGCCTGCGTCTCGGGGAGGACGTCCTTGACGACGCCGACGATCGCGGCGTGCGCGAGCCGGTTGACGCCGAGCTGTTCCAGCGCCTTCGCCCGGTCGCCGAGGTCCAGGTCCCG
>NZ_JBSFTP010000146.1:0-7590 GCF_053591315.1 Streptomyces sp. NPDC003042 | reverse complement strand
CACGTGGGTTCCGATGGGAAGATCCTCGACCGTGGCAGCCCACGCATCACGTGCTCGGCCTGCTCTTGAGTCGTCTGGCCAGGAGTACTCGATCACGGGGCGATCATGCCAAAGCGGCGTGACGTGAGCAGTGACCGTCACGAAATGTGGACCACAGCCGTTTTCAAAGAGCGCCATCAACCGTTCCCTCCATCCCGAGGCAGGAGCCTCAGAACCTGCTCGACGAGGACGATCGCTGGCCGCTCCTCCAGCGCTGTCTGACCGACGAGGCCCTGCCTGCGGACGTCCGGGCTGCCGGCGCGATCACCCTGCTGTTCGGTCCCTCCACCGAACGCCTTTGTCACCTGACGCCTGAGCACCTCAAGTTCAGCGGCAAGGACACCCACCTGGTTCTGGGCCGCCACCCCGTCCTGCTGCCTCCACGACTCGCCGAACTCCTTCGGCGCCTCGCCGACCAGCCCCAGCTGCGGCCGCAGCTCTCGCGAGTCTGCCCAGGCCCTCGGTGGCTCTTCCCGGGCATGGTCCCGGGCAAGCCGATCTCGACGCACGGCATGACCCAGAAGCTGGGCCGCCACGGCATCCCGGTTCGCACCTCGCGCAACGCGGCGCTGGCCGCCCTTGCTGCGGATCTTCCCAGCCCGATCCTCGCCGACGTGACCGGGATGCACCGCCACACCGCGTTCCGCTGGGTCGCCTACGCCAGACGCGACTGGGCCGAGTACCTCGCCGCCCGAGCTGCGGACAAATCGTGATACCTCGTTCCAGTCCTCGACTAACCTCGCGAGGTTGTTCTTCACGCCTTCAGGAGGAGTCCGTCATGGCCCAGCCGTTCCCGCCGATCGAACCGTACGCGCACGGCTTCCTCGATGTCGGCGACGGCAACCAGATCTACTGGGAGACGAGCGGCAACCCCAATGGAAAGGCGGCGTTGTGCGTGCACGGAGGCCCCGGCAGCGGGGGGCGCCGCGGCAGTCGCAAAATGTTCGATCCCGAGACGTACCGGATCGTCCTGTTCGACCAGCGTGGCTGTGGTGAGAGCCAGCCTCACGCCTCCGACCCGACTGTCAGCCTCGATCACAACACCACCCACCACCTCATCGCCGACCTGGAGCGGCTACGCGAGCACCTGGGCATCGAGCGCTGGCTCCTCTACGGCGGCTCCTGGGGCTCGACGCTGATTCTCGCCTATGCCGAGCGCTACCCCGAGCGGGTCTCCGAGATCGTCATCGTCGGCGTCACCATGACCAGGCCCGAGGAGACCGATTGGCTCTACCACGGCGTCGGGCTCCTGCTGCCCGGCCCCTGGGAAACGTTCCGCGACGCACTGCCAGAGGCAGACCGAGACGGCAATCTCGTGGCCGCCTACAACCGGCAGATGAACAGCATGGACGAGGCAGCCCGGGCCAAGGCCGCGCGGGACTGGTGTGCTTGGGAGGACGCCGTCATCGCCCACGAGGCACTCGGTCAGCCCGGCGCATACAGCGACAAGCCCGACGACGCGCTGATGGCCTTCGTCCGGATCTGCGCGCACTACTTTGCGAACGATGCCTGGCTTGAGGACGGGCAACTCCTGCGCGACGCGGGCCGACTGGCCGGGGTCCCAGCGGTGCTGATTCACGGCCGGCTCGACCTGGGGAGCCCGCTGAAGACCGCGTGGGAGCTGGCCAAGGCGTGGCCGGACGCGGAACTGAAGGTAATCGACGACTCGGGCCATACGGGTAGTCCCGCGATGCAGGACGCGATCCTTGAGGCGACTTCGCGGTTCGGCAGGAACGGGCGGTGACTGGCTCCGCATCGTGTTGGTTCCTCGACGAAGAAGAGAGCCGAAGAGGGGAATAGTGCATGGTCGGAATAACCCCCTCCCGCCAGTAATCAAACACCTTAAGCGCGACTGCCTGAGCCTCCAGCGCACCCCGGACGGCACCGTCTACCGCCACCGCCTGCACAGCCTCGCCTTCAAGGGTGAAAACGCCGGCGGTGTGCCCGCCGCTTGGATCGTCACCGCCCCGGTCGCCCGCGCCATCGCTGTCCTCGAGCGCCTTCAGCCCGACAATCAGCCCTACCTGTTTACGTTCCTGCCCAGCTCCCACCACCACCGCCAGTCGCCGACGCCCCGGCGCCGTATTCGACAGCAACACCACCAACACCGGCATCACCGCCCTCATCGGCTGGATCAACTCCTACTGCGCCCGACACGCACGCCCGGACGGCATCCCCACCACGCAGGGCCGTCTGCCGCACCTGACCACACGGCAGTTCCGCCGCACCCTTGCCTAGTTTATCGCCCGCCGCCCCGGCGGGACGATCGCCGGGGCCCTGCAGTACCGCCACCAGCGCATCCAGATGTTCGAGGGCTACGCCGGGACCAGCACCTCCGGATTCCGCGACGAAGTCGAAGCCGAGGAAGCCCTCACCCGCGGCCAGGTACTCGCCGACATGGCCGCCGACCCCGACCGGCCTCGGCTGACAGGACCTGCGGGCGCCGAGGCCGAAGCCCGCCTCACCGCCCTGGCCCAGTACGCCGTCTTCGACGGCCAAGTCGTCACCGACGAAGCCCGCCTGCGCCGCATCATCGCCCGCCACGACCCCCACCTCTACCCCGGCCGCTTCCTCACCTGCGTCTACAACCCCGACCGCGCCCTCTGCCGCACCCCGGCCAGCTCAGCGGACACCCCAGCCATGGGCGACTGCCAGCCCCTGGCCTGCCGCAACACCGCGCTGACGCCCTACAACCACCGCGCCCTCACCGAGCACCTGGCCGAGCTGACCGCCTCCCTCGCCGATGGCGACCGCCTCGCTCCCTACCTCCGCCACCGGCTCACCGAACAACGCACCGCCACCGAAGCGTTCCTCACCCGCCACGCCTTGGAGAACAGCCGTGAAACGCCCGCTGCCCGATGCCGACACCGTCAAGGCGGCCATCGACACCGTCCACGAACAGGCCCTTGCCACAGGACGCCGCCCCACCGTCACCGCAGTCGAGCGGCACCTCGGCATCCCGCACGCGACCTTCCACCGCCACTACCGCGACCTGGTCGAGAAACACTTCCTCCCTCGAGTCCCAGCCCCCGCACAACCGACCCCCGCCGAAACGGTCAGCGGGCGCACGGACGAGAACCTGAGCCGGCTACGGCGGGAGAACACTGACCTGCGCCGCACCCTGGCCCTGTACGAGGAAGCCATCCGCGAGCTCACCCTCGAAAACGACGCCCTCAGACGGCAGGGCACACTCATCGCGCTCCCCACCGGCCGACACCCGTAGAAGAGGCAACTCTCAGGCGGGCCGGGGTGCTGCAAGCGTCTGCGCAGCCTCTGCGGCCCGGCGCAGATTCTCGGTGGGGTGAGCAAGGCCGTCGAGCATGGTCTTCCCCGACCGGAGTGCCGCCTGGGCCACCTCGTGAAGACCGAGCGGCACGGCAGCCTGTGTGATGAGGAAGTATTCCTCGGTCACCCTCACCCCCAGGCCGAGCTCCCGCCAAGTGAAGGCCTGACAGGACGGTTTCGGTAGATCAAGATCGAGCGCCAGCTGATTGGTAGGCGGCAGTGGTGGCGGGCCGTCAAGTAGCGTGACTGCCCGCTGAAGGGACTGCCAGGCTGCCTCTACCTCGCCGTGGCGGCGTTGCAAAGAGGCGAGGTCGACGAGGGCCGCGCCGCGCTTGCCGGCGTCGTCCTGCAGGGACGCGTGCAGGCGGCGTGCCCGGATCGCCTGCCCGAGGTCCCCGAGGATCTTGAACTCGTTGGCGAGAGACCCGAGCAGGGCCCCATCACGCGGGCCTGTGTCGTCGAGGATACGTATGAGCGCGGCGCGGGCCAGTTCGGTCTGCCCCTGGCGGCGGGCCAGCGCCGTCCAGGTGAGGTCGTATTCGTCGTGGGGATCCTGGCCGTAGTTCGACTCGTCGAAGTCCGCCGCCCACTGCGTGAGGGCTCGTGCGGAATCGGGGAAACCACCGAGTAGGAAGTGGAAATCGGGGTCGGACTCCCGCAGGGACCACAGCAGAGCGTGGTCCTCCGTCTCACCGTGCAGGGCGACCAGGACCGCGGCGAGGCGGAGTTCTGCAGTGGGGCCGCGGCGGACTTCCTGCCGCAGGAGTATGCGCAGAAGCTGCAGGTCGCCCGGCTGCCGGTCGAACTGGGCAGCGCGCAGAACGGTGGCCCTCCGTACCGGATCGCCCGCAATCGCGTCCCAGCAGTCGCGGTCCGCCCGCATCCGGGCCAGATCGGTCCGGCCGGGAGCGAGAACCGCCTGCCAGAGCGGCGGACGCCGAAGACGGTCCAGCAACTCGTACGCGCAGCCTTCATCCGCGTTCAGCAGCAGGAACTCCGGCTCGGTCCGCAGAAGGGACTCCTGGAGCCTGTGCAGCAGCTCCCTCCTGGGGAGCCGGCGCAGACCCAACCCGCTGAGCAGCGCGCTGCGATCGGCGTCCAGCTCGGGGCCGTAGGAGCCCCGAATCTCGTCTTCGGTCCCGCTGAACACCGCCTCCAATGCCTCGTCATCGGCCGCGAGGTCGAGTTCGGTGTAGTCGTGCCAGCCCGGCAGACCAAAGAGGATCTCCAGAGCCTCGTCCATGCTGGCACCGATGAGACCTGCCTCGCCCTCGGAGCTCGCGTACAGCACAGCCCCATCGGCACATATGAAATAGGTTCCGCCGGTGTCGTCACCCGCCACGGCCCTCAACGTCGCTCCGCTCGCCAGACGGACCTCTTCCCCGTGCTCGGCCCGGTCAAGATCAAAATCGAAGGATCCCGCAGCCAGCCTCACCAGATCAGGATTCCGGCGCAGGACAGCAAGTAGGTGGTCGGGGCGTGTCATGGCCGGACCGTAACAGCCGCCGCTGACACCAGATGGTGCACGGTCTCAATAGCGGAAGGTTTACGTAGCAAGACCACCGGACACCGGACACCACAGAACCCTGTCCATAACTTCTACTCAAAGGCCACCCCCGACCGCAGCACGGCCGGCCCCGGCAGCCGCTCCGCGGCCTGCGCATCGGCTCAACCGGCGGCCTGAGCACCATCCTGCGGCCTCCCTCGCTGTCGCCTCTCTTCCAGAGTCGGCCAGAGCAGCCACGAGCGGGCGGAACGGGGCGGCCGCCGCATCATCCGTCCGAGGGGCGCAGCGGGGCCGTCAGAGCCGGCCAGAGGCCACTGTGCGGGACGGTGGCGGGATGCGTCGCTGGACCCTGCACTGCTCCTCGCCGCGCTCCTTACGGCCTGAAGGATGCGTCACCGTTCACCCCGCCCCTACCCGGCCCGCCGCGGCATCCTCCGAGGCGGTACCGGCGGACGACAAACCCGCCGGCCCGGTGCCGGTACGACCAGACAGTGGGCGGGCACGGCCCCTCTCCCGCCTGCCCGCGCCGGCGCCCCCAGCCCCGGCCGGCACCGCTCCCGGAGCGCGCCCCGCACCCGGCCCCGACCGCCCCGCACCCGCAGCGCCGTTTGACCGCGTGCCATTGGAGTGTGAGCAATCCGACCCGCAGTGAACTGGCCTGTGAGACCTCACTCGCCCCCTCCCCCTCCCCCGCCTCCGCCTCCGTCTCCGTCTCCGCCACTGTGACCGCCGCCGAAGTGTGTGCCCATATCGGGGCCGGAGTCGCCGTACTGGCGATTGCCCGTGCGTCTCGGAGGCTGGCCGCGACGGGCTGGACCCGCCTGCGCGCGGCCCACCGGGCCTCGCACGGCCCCTTCCCAGCGCGGGCTGCGATGAGGGAAGACGTACGCCAGCATGCGCGGGTCAAGCTGGGCCTGTTGGAGATGTCGCCGGCCCGCAGGGGTCATTTGACGCTCCGCGCCCGTCACCAGACCCCATGTGGCCAGCCCGCGGCCGATCTTCTCAATCTCCGGGGAGCGTTGCAGGACGGCTCGTACGATGTCGATGTTCGTCGGGCGCCCGCAGAAGACGACCATCGCGCGCTCGACCGGATGCAGAGCTTGTTTCCCCTCCACGGAATGGACCTGTGCGTTGTGCACCATGAGCAGCCCACGCTGGTTCAGCGTGGTGACCGCACTGTCCACCACATGCTGGGCCCCGCCCGCCAAGAACGCGACGTCATACACGTCCAGGGCTCTCGTCTCGCCCGAGCCCCTGACGATCCACCGGAACACCCACCGCATACCAGACCCGCCCCCGTTTTGGCCCACTTCACCTGTTGGCAGTGTCACCTCACAGCGCAGCGACCAACCGCCTTCCCGCCATCTCAGAGCAAGACTTGAGCTACGGCCTTGGCAGCGGCCACGCCAACGCACTGGTCGCACACACCCCGGCCGGCAACGGCCCGGGTCATCGTTAGTAGTTAGAAGCCGTTGTCTTTCCGATAGTGACGGGTGCGTTTCCGCTGGTCAGGCATAGTGACGGCGCCTCGGTGGCAGAGGCGGGGTGTCGTGTCGTCTCTTCGGTGGAGGTGCCGGATGCCGTCGGTGATGGGGCTGCTTGAGGAGCGCGAGCGTGCTGCTCGGCAGCGGGTGGAGGTCCTGCAGGCCGAGCTCCAGGAGGCGGAAGCCGCGTGGGAGTGGTTCGTGATTGCCCGTCAGACGGTGGCCGAAGTCCTGGCAGAACCTCCTGTGGGCGAGTAGGTGTCGCTGGCCGGGGTGGCCGGTGAACGGCCTGCGCGGGTCGCCGGGGCGGTGCAGCCGAGGTACGTACGCTGTTGGCCCGCGCCACGGCCCTGATGCTGCTCGGCCTGATCTGCGGCCAGATCTCCCGGACTTCGGCCTTCGTCAGCCAGCCTTCCCCGTCCTCAAGGTCCTGCTCGTCCGCTGCCCCCATTCGAAGCCCGCCCCCTCGCTCGCTTGATACCCAGACCGCCGAAAGATCACCCGGCCGGGCAGTCACACTCGAACTCACACCCACCGTGATCGGTAGAGAAACGACTTCTCACACTGGCGCCTGTGAGCGCCTGGTCAGGATGGTGGCACCGCGGGCCTCGGCGCCTGCGGGGGAAGGAGATCGGATGATCACTACGGACGTCCAGCACTGCGGCAGCTCCGTCCTGATCAGTGCCAGCGGGCAGCTCGACGAGGACGCGGAGACGGCGCTCCAGCAGGCACTGGACGGCGTCGCCGTCGACGCGCGGGACCTCATTGTCGATCTGCACGGTGTGGTGTCCATGGACTCCTGCGGTCTGCTCCACCTCCTGGACCCGCACCGGCGCGCGGAGTGCCTGGGCCTGCGCGTCCTGGTCGTCGGCTGGCAGCGCCAGCCCCAGCAGCTGATGGCCGACGTCGCCGGCATCCGCGGGCCGGGTTCGGCCACCGGGTAGCGGTACGCGCTGGCGGGCTTCCGCCGGCTGATCGAGCAACGCGCACAGCATGGTCGGCACTTCGCGGACTTCGGTGTCGAAACGCCGATCGTCCTTGAGGGGGGGCGACTCACGGCGCGTCGGTTCGAACGGAGACAGTGCCGTCAGTTGTCCTCGGCAAGGATGAGATCGGCTGCGTGGTGCGGGCAGGCAGGGGTGTGCCAGGTCATCGACAGGAACTCCCCGTCAGCACTGAGTGTTTTCAACGGGTTGTTTTGGCCCCACTGGAACGGTCTGCGGTGGCCCCACTTTTGGGCCGTGTGGGTGAACGGTTCAGGTGGCGCCCCGGAGG
>NZ_JBSFTP010000145.1:0-7744 GCF_053591315.1 Streptomyces sp. NPDC003042 | reverse complement strand
GATGGGCGTGGGCCGTGCGTTCGACGGCCCGGGCCAGGCTGTGAAGCAAATGCCACCGGTCGGCGACCTGGATCGCGTCGGGGGCGGCCCGTTTGGTGGCTTCGCTGAATGCGCTGTATCGGTCTCGGCAGACGATCTCGACGCCGGGGTGCTCCGTGAGCCAGGCGGCGAGGGTGTCCGCAGCACGGTCCGGCAGTAGATCGACGGGACGGCCGGTTTCGACGTCGACGAGCACCGTTCCGTAGGTGCGTCCCTTGCGGAACGCGAACTCGTCCACGCCGAGAACCCGGACGGTCCCGACTGGTGGATCGGGCAGCAGTCGGACCTGCCGGAGGATCGCCGCCCGCGTAGTCCGCAGCCCCAGTTGGGGCGCGAGCCGGGCACCGGCCCGGCCACCCACGGCCAGCCCAAGCGCCTGAAGCATGCGGCCCACGGCCTGCGTCCGACGGGCATGGCGCCTGGTCAGACACTCGATCTGCTCGACGAATGTTCGCCGGCAGCAAGCGGCGTTGCCGCAGAAGAACCGACGGACGAGCAGGTTGAGGACGACGAGTCGTCCGCCCAGCGGCCGGTCCGCCAGCCGCCGCCAATAGGTGCTGTGAACTCTCGTTCCGACAGACCCGCAGTCTGGACAGACGACATCGCCACGATAACTGCGGGCCTCGATCCGGACTGCTTCGCCATCGGCTTCCACTCTGTCGACCACGAGGTCTTCGACCTCCGGCCAGATCAACTCCCGGAAACTGCACTCGACCCCCACCAGAACAACGCTGACGGGCGAGCGGCCCTCAGCCGTGCCGTTGATCGAAAGTGACCGTCACGAAATGTGGACCACAGCCAGATTCAGGCTCTGGCAAGATTTTCGTAGCCGGAGATCATCCCGGTGCGGGTAGTCGCCCGGTTTGCGGGGTGGGCAGCCTTTGAGTGTGTTCTGTTGAACTGTCAGAGTTATTACCGCACTTGGCCGGGTTACTGGTGTTCTCGGCTGAGACTTCCGGTCCTGTCGTGGTGATCGAGGCTCGTACTCGCTCCCGTGTCCCAGTGGGATGCAGTGGGTGCGGTGTCCTGAGCGACTGGATCCACAGCCGCTATGTCCGGCATCTCGCCGATACGGCGCTTGGCGGCCGGCCGGTCCGGATCGACTTGTCTGTGCGCCGTCTGTACTGCGAGAACCCGTCCTGCCCGAAGGCGACCTTCGCCGAACAGGTGCCTGGCTCACCGTCCGCTACCAGCGGCGAACGCCGCTGCTGCAGCACCTGGTCGAGTCGGTCGGTGTTGTGCTGGCGGGCCGGGGCGGGGCCCGGATGCTGCGGGTCCTGAACGTCAGACTCTCGCGGTGCACCGTGCTCGCCCAGCTGATGCGGATGCCGCTGCCGCCGCTGGTCACACCACGGGTGCTGGGCGTCGACGACTTCGCGCTCTATGGCGACACCTACGGCACCCTCCTGGTCGACGCCACCACCCGACTCCCGCTCACGCTCTGGGAGGGAAGAGACGCCGAACAGCTCAGCCGATGGCTCCGCGCGCATCCCGGAGTCGAGATCGCCTGCCGAGACGGCTCCCTCACCTACAGGCAGGGCATAGCCGACGGCGCCCCCAATGCCGTCCAGGGCAGCGACCGTTTTCACTTATGGCAGGGCCTGTCCCGGCGCGTTCAGGAAGTCGCCGCCGCCCACCGCGGCTGCCTGCCGGCCGCACTCCCCGTCCCCGAACCAGACGCTCCGGAGCCTCCTTCGGCAACGACGGATCCCGGGCAGGACACTCCCGCCAGCCGGCACGCCCGGCGGCTGTTCGAGGCCGTCCACGCGCTGACCGATGCCGGCCGTCCTTACAGTGCCACGGCCCGCGAACTCGGGCTGGACCGCCGCACCGTCCGCAAATACGCCAGGGCCCGCACCTGGCAGGAGGTGACACGCCGCCCTCCACGCCGCCCCTCAACCCTTGATCCGTACCTCGACTACCTGCAACAACGCTGGGGCGAGGGCGAACACAGCGCCAAGATCCTCCACCAAGAACTCGCTGGCAAGGGCTACCTGGGCCACTACCAGCGCGTGAAGATGGCCCTGGCACCGCTGCGTCGCGGCCTGCCCTTGGACGAGCCCCGCGAACGACCGCCCTCTCCACGCGAAGCCGCACGCTGGATCATCACCAACCCACTCCGGCATGGCCCGCAGACGGCGGAGCGTCTGCGGCGGCTGCTCGACCACTGCCCGGAACTTCACCGCACCCACGAACTGGTCCGTCAGTTCGCCACCATGCTCGATACGCGCGACGCCACACCGCTGTCGGCCTGGCTCGATCACCTCGCCAACAGCGGACTTCCGCCCCTCGCCGGCATCGCCACCGCCCTGCGCGAGGACCGGCACGCGGTCGCCCAGGGGATCACCAGCCCCTACAACTCCGGAGTCAACGAGGGCCGCATCACCGACGTGAAGCTCCAGAAACACATCATGGCAGGCCGCGCCGGCGTCCCACTCCTTCGCCAGCGAGTCGTACTGGTCGCCCACCTACGCCGCCGCTACGCGGACCAGCCAACCCTCACCCCGGAATGATCTCCGGCTACGAAAGAGTCACACTCACCAGTACGCCGACACCTCCGAGCAGCAGCACTACGACCTCACGGCTTGATCAGGGACTTACCTGAAGACATAGACACGCCCAACAGAGTTGACGTCCGAGGTGTCCCCGGGTGTCCTGCTGCAATGTCTGATCTTCGCATCCAGCAGCCGGACGGCGACGCCACGCTCAAAGACTGGCAGTACGCCCACAACGTGATCATTCCTACCCACTCCCTCTCTCTGGACGAGGTACGGGAACGTGCCCGGCGCAACCACCTGGAGATCGCGTATCTCGATGACGATCTTGTGGGCTGCAGCACGGTGCGCCCGCCGACGGACGAAACACCGGCGGCCACAGTCATCGCCCGCGTGCTCGCCGCTCACCGCAGGCGGGGGTTCGGCGAGGAACTCTATGCGCGCGGGCTCAACCAGGCCTGGCAACTGGGGGCCGAGGTGATCGAGACCGTCGTCCTGTCCTCCAACGAGGACGGACTGCGGTTCGCGCTCAAGCACGGCTTCGTCGAGACCGAGCGATACCTGCTGCCTGGAGACACCATCCCCTGGATCGACTTGCGGCTCTCCTGACCGGGACAGACCGCGCCCTCACGCCTGCGCGACAGCTCAGCAAATGAGCCGTACCCATCGACCGACCGTTGCACAGGGATGATCTCCGACTACGAAAATCTTGCCAGAGCCAGAGAAGTCCGTACGCCGACAGGTGTCTCCGGGGTCGGTGGTGCAGGTGTCGGAGCCGTTGCCGCCGTTGAGGATGTCGTTCCCTCGCCGCCGAAGAGTACGGCCCGCCGACACTGACTGCCCGACGTGGGCGGTATACGAGGGCGGGTCCTACCTCGGCACGGTGAATGTGGAGGTGAACAGCAGCGGGCCCCTGTGGCGGGTGCAGAGCTCTCGTGAAGTCCACCGGGATCTCGATGACGCCGTCAGGGCGCTGCGGCGTCCGGCTTCCTGACCGGGTGAGCGCGAGCAGGTGGGACGGTGGGCCCGTCGCCTGCTCGATGATGACTCCCTGGCCGCGCTCGATGTGGAGACCGCAGTTTCGTGAGGAGTTACGGCTCCAGGCTGCGAAGGTTCGGCCGAGGCGACGCGAGCACGGTGACTCGCCATCAGCCAATTACACTCCGGACACCGCCTCTGATCAGGCCAGATAGCGAAACACTGGTGGAGTACTAAGGTGCTCCGCCAAAACTACGACTCCTACGATGCCGATGCCGGCACCAAGTCCGATGCAGATAGTCGGACCAAAAATCCTCAGATCACAAGAAACCTGACTGTTGCCGTCTACATAATTTTTTCGATCAATTTGTTTCTTTCATCCCGTTCCATGGTTGAGTGCAGCAGCACAGCATGGTCTTTCACGGTCAACGCCCACGTGCCGCAGCGAAGGGTCAAGGGGCTGAGTTCCATCTCCTTGCAGCCGCTATTGACATACTGGGCGGCTGCTGTCCTGATCTCTTCCACTGCCGCGAGGGTGTCTACGTACACCTGCTCGTATTCCATGTACTTGACATGGTCTGCCAGTTCGTTCGCCGTGCTGGCGATGTCCTGCACGGCTAGATCGCACTCCTGGGAGGAATGGTCGTCGCAGGGGTCGAATGCGTAGTCGAATTCTGCGAGATCGTCCTTCCATGTCTTAGACAGCAGGACGAGATCACTTGAGGCATCCGACTGTGACGGTTTGCCGCTCTCTTCATCTTCGGCGCACGCTGACAAGGCGAGCAGTAATCCTGCCGCGGCTGCGCCCCACCGGAACCTGTTGCGCACACCTAATCTCCCAGCCGTTGACTGCGCGTCGCGCCAGGGTACCCGGCCGGTGACTGTGAAGCCGTTGGCCTTCGCTCCGAACGAACAGGGAGGCAGCGGGCTTTCGTTGAACCGGATCGGCCGGGCGTCTTCGCACCGGTGCCGTGCGGTCGGGGCGAGATCCCGTGCACAGGCTTGGGCCTCATTCAGTCTCCGATGACGCGGAGGTAGCCGGTACGGGGGATCGCCTGCAGGGCGCCTTCGATGACCTTCCCGACCACCGGACTTGTGAGGTGGTCGGGAAGGTTCTGGAGCTCCCGCACGAGCCGACGCAGTTGGACGCTGTTGAAGAGGGTCTCGCCGTAAGGGCTCACCCCGCTGCACAGGGTGTCTTCGGGCATCGTTCGGCACAGGGCCATGAAGGAGCCCTCGGCGTCGTCGCCGAAGGTGTCCAGCTTGCCGTGCCACAGATCCTCCACGTTGACGTGCAGTCCCATGAGCAGCCTCGAACCTCTCGGTGTGGACGGATGTCAGTTGTGCGGGTACATCGTGACGATATCGGCGGCGGTGTTGATGACCACCATCACCGACCGGGCCGGCTGTCTCTTGCCGTTCACCATTGCGTCATGCCCCTTCCCGGGGCAGGGGAAGCTCTTCTCCCAGTAGCCCTTGGTGTTCAGTTTGAACGGTTTCGAAGAATCGAGGAGCCCCGTTTCCAGGATCTTGTGCAGATCGGCGTCCTTTAATGTGGACAGGAATTGCCCTTTGGTGTTATCTGTCTGTTCCCCGTTCGGGAAGTGGATTTTCCTCACCAGGTCGATGGAGCGCGCGTCGAAGGCGGGGATACCTTTGATCTCGGGAGGCAGTACGTAGGGGCATAGGTGGTCCCACGGACCGAGGGGGGTGACGGTGAGGTAGACGGCGTGCCGCATGGGGGCGGCGGCGAGAGGCCGACGGCAGTCCTTGTTCCCCTCGATCTCCCTGCTGAGGTTGCGGAACTGCTTGTCGACCTGGTCGCGGACGGCCGTGACCTCGCCTGGGTCCATCGCCTGGGCGACGACGTGGGCGATCGCCTGGAACGGCTCTGCTCCCTCGGAGAGTTCCGCGCCGCGGTACCAGGATGCCCAGGCCGACGAGGTGTTGGTGCAGCTGAGAGAGCCGGTTCCGTTAACGGGCAGTGTGCCGGACGCGGTGCACGAGCCCACCGGGGAGCCGGCTCCGGTCATCTCCGCGCGCAGACGCACCCGGACGTTCCCCGGGCCTCTGGCGCCCTGGGTGACGAAGGCACTGTTCACCCGGACCGTCACCGTGCAGGCGCCCGGTCCGCAGCCGGTGAACGAAGCGGTGCCCCTGACCGTGAACTGGTAGGCGGAGTTCACGGCCTGAGAAAGCTGCCCCGCGCTCTTGGCTACCGCCTGGGACAGCGCGCCGACCTGACGGGAGCTCAGCGGCGCAATGGTGGTGCGGCCGGGGAGCGGGGGCCGGGGCCTGGGCAGCGGGATTGCGCGGGCTGGCGGTGTGTACGGGTGCGTTCTCGCGATCGAGCGGCCCAGCGTTCCGCCGACATGGTCCAGGAGCTGGAGTCCCGGCAGCTCCGGTGGTGCGGGAGGGGAGGGTGGCGGTGCGGGCGCGGTGGGCGGGGCGGGAGGAGGGTCGGGGAAGGTCGGGAAGGCGGGTGGGGTAGGTGGCGGGGGCACAGCGGCAGCGCCCTTGGGCGTCAGCCGGACCAGCCGGTGGGGGGTGGCGCGGGTGACGTGGACGTCCATGGTGGACGTGCTGGCTTTCCAAGTCGCCTCACCGTCGACGGTCGTGGTCTGGCCGCGGCCGGGGTAGAGCGTCCCCGGTGTCCGCAGCGCCTCAGCTGCCATCGTGCCCAGGTCGTGAGGCGTCAGCTGGAACGAGTCCGGCCCCTGCTGCGTCGCCACCGTCGTCCACTGCACCGTCTCCTCCGGCAGGAGCCGCCCCGGTCCTCCGCCGTCAGGGTCCTGCGCCCGCCGGGAGTAGGACCGGCCGTCCACGGCCAGTACGTCCAGCCGCATGCCCGCCAGCGAGAACGCGCCCAGAGCGGTGCCGTATCGCGTGGCGCTCATCTCCAATTCGGCACCGCCGACGCCCGCGGAGTACCGGATGGCCGGTTCCCCGGCGAGCCGGGTCGCCGCATCGAGGAACACCTCGCGCCCGACCCTCTCCTGCGTCCCGCTGCACCCTGCCGTCAGCACGGCCAGCAGCAAGGCCAGAGCCCAGGCCGACGAGAGGGCGCCACTTCGTCGTCGCGTCATTTCAGGTCAGCCACCTCAGGACTTGAAAGCTCGAGGAGAGGCGTGGGGCGGCCGCCGGCAACCGCCCAGCCGCACGGGAAAAGGCCATCCGGGCAGGACATAGTGCGGCCACGCCGGAAATCCACGCAGCCGACACTGCACGTCCACACCCCAGCCGAACCCCGCTGGATTCCTCCCACGGCCTGTCCAACGCCTCACCTGCGCACGGGATGCGGTCGTGAGACCCAGACTTTGGACACAGGCACTCAACCTGTCGTGTGCCCATACTGCGCGGCGGGCCCGACCGTTGGCCAGGGGCGTACGGTCGCCGTCGCGGCCGGGTGCCGCCTGACGGTGACGTGGCATGTTCTGTCACCGTCCGAGACCTCGCACTCCACCTCCACGCCCGGGGTCACACCACCTGGGCGAGTGTGAACGTCACCGACCTGGAGGCATTCCTGGCCCGCAACCCGGCCCGCCGAGCTTCCTGGCTCGCGGGGCTGCGGCAGTTCTTCTCCCACGCCCACCGCACCGGACTGGTGCTCCACAATCCCACCGCTGTCGTGGAGGCTCCGCAGTCACGTGGCTTCCTGGGCTCCACCCTCACTCTCGACGAGCAGCGCACCCTCTACCGCCGCTGGACTACAGGCAAGGACGTCCTCCCGCACGAGGCGTTCATCGGCCTGGCGGCCCTTCTCCACGCCGCGACCACGACCGAACTCCGCCGTCTTACCCTCGACCACATCAGCACTGCTCCCCGGACGGTCTGCTTCCCTGGACGCAGCGTCGATCTTGCCCTCGGCAGCGCCACGTGGCGGGCTGTGGAAGGCTGCCTTGCCCACCGGAGCGCCTTGCACACGGACAACCCGCACGTACTGGTCACCCGGCTCACCAGAGTCACCACCGGCCCGGCCGGCGCGGTCCACATTCGAGACAGCCTCGCCCCGGTCGGCCTCCTCCCGCGCGTCCTGCGCTCAACACGGCTGCTCACCCTCGCCGACGAACTCGACGTCAAACAGCTCACCGTGGCGATGGGCATGTCCTACGCTGGAACTGCCCACTACCGGTAACGTGATGATCTGTGGCGTTTTGTCGGTGGTGGTTCGGCATCGTGATGTCAGTGTGGGAGATATCGGGTTTCTGTAGGTCGGTTTGTTGCCGTGAGGG
>NZ_JBSFTP010000144.1:0-7786 GCF_053591315.1 Streptomyces sp. NPDC003042 | reverse complement strand
CCCTGGACGGCCCCCCGGGGGGCCGTCCAGGGTGGCCTAAGGCCAGCGCGTAGCGCCGCCGTAGGCGCCGAAGCCGTGCGGGCACCGCCGACGGCTACGGCCCGCTCGTGACCTTCTTGCCCCCAAGGACGCGCGCTGGCTCACCAGGGACGCCATCCCCGTCTCCGGCGGCATGGGCTGACGCCACGCGGTCTTCGCCGCTGCCCCGGAACCAGCCGGAGTCGTTGCTCAAGGTCAGCGAGGAGTGAGGAGGCAGAACTCGTTGCCTTCCGGGTCGGCCAGAACCGTCCAGGAGATTGCGGACTGATCAATATCAGGGTCGGTGGCGCCCAGGGCGCGCAGTCTGGCTGCCTCTGCGGCCAGGTCGTCACCGGGGTAGGGGCAGACGTCGAGGTGGACGCGGTTCCACACGCTCTTGGTACCGGGAGTGCGGAGGAACTCCAGGTAGGGCCCGACGCCTTTGGCGGAGCGCATGGTCGCATGATCGTCGGTGACCTCGTGCAGCGTCCAGTCCATCGCCTCGCCCCAGAACCGGGCCATCCCTCGTGGGTCGGTGCAGTCGACCACCACCGCGGCGATCGGCCCGGTGTCCTGGTAGATCGGGCGGGGCTCCAGGACGCAGAACTCGTTGCCTTCCGGGTCGGCCATGACCGTCCAGGGGACGTCGCCTTGCCCCACGTCGGCGAGCGTCGCGCCGAGATCCTTCAAGCGCGCGACCAACTCCGCTTGATGGGCAGTCGAGGTGGTGGCCAGATCAAGGTGCACGCGGTTCTTGACCGTTTTGGGTTCCGGGCGGGCGACGATGTCGATGCAGACGGCCACGGGGTCGGGGTAGGCGAAGCCCACGGGTTCGAGGTTTGTCACGCCGGGTCCCTCGCTGTCGACAACCCAACCGAGTGCCTCCGCCCAGAACCGGCCGAGCGCGGGGTCGTCCTGGGCCTTCATGTTGATCTGCACGAGTCGTGTTGCCATGCCGCAGATCCTAGATGATTGATTCCAAGGGGTCAGTGGTCGTAGGCGGTCAGTGATCGGATGACGGGTCCGCCGGTCTTGTGGTTGTGCCAGATCGCGGCGGTCAGGGCGAGGATTCGTTGCAGGACGCGGATGGTGACACCGGTGGGTGTGCGGCCGCCGTGCCGTTCGAGGTCGAGCTGGCCTTTCAGGGTTTGGTTGACCGATTCGATCAGCTGTCGCGGCGGCTTGAACAGCTCGGCTCCGGCCCGCTCGGGTTCGCCCTTGCGGGCCGGCCGCAGCAGCCGGACTCCCAGGTCGGTCAGATCACGTTCGAAGTCGCGGCCGTAGTAGTTCTTGTCCGCGAGCAGAGTCGGCCTGCGCCTGTCGGCGAGCAGGCCGGGCTCGACGTGGAAGACATCCAGCAGTACCTCGCGTTCGACGGCCTTCGCGCCGGTCAACGCGAACGCGACGGGCAGGCCGTGCAGGGTGCAGACCAGATGCAGGCGCAGGCCCCAAAAGAACCGCGAGTGGCTGGCGCAGTAGCCGTACTCGGCCCATCCGGCCAGGTCAGAGCGTTTCGCTGTCTCGCGGGAGCGTCCGCACTCCACTGGCGTGGAGTCCACGATCCACACGTCGTCCGTCCACAGGAGGGTGTCGGTGGCCAGTTCCCGCAAGACTGCTTTGACCAGGCCGGCGGACCGTCGCAGACGCTTGTTCCAGCCCGGCTGCTGGGGCAGGTACGGGATGAGGTATCGCAGGTGGGCGTGGGCATGGCGTAGCCAGCGGGCTTCGGAGACGAAGCCCAGCAGGGCCTGCATCACGGCCAGGGTGACCAGCTCCGCGTCGCTGAGCTTCGGCTCCAGGCCCACCCGCGGCCGCCGCGGAGCGAGATGCGGCGAAGCGTTCAAAAGGTCATCGACCCGCACGTACAGTGCAGTTGCGAGGGTGTCTATCTCGGTCGTCACAAAACTGAGAGTGGGCACCCTCGCGTCCGTATAGCTACCCCTTGGAATCAATCATCTAGTGGAAGGAAGGGAGCGCACCGCCGCCTCCAGCCCCCAAGCCGGGCCGTCCGCATGCCCAACGCGATGCCCGGCCGACGACTCGAGGTCGCGAGCTCTGGCGCGGCCGCCGTGCCGGCCTGGGCGCTCTATCTGTTTCCGGTTTCCATGAGGAGTGTGTGCAGGACGGCCTGCGCAGTGGGCAAGCGGTTGGCGGCCTGTCGCCAGACCAGTGACTGCGGGCCGTCCAGCACATCGGAGGTGATCTCTTCGCCGCGTACTGCCGGCAGGCAGTGCAGGACCACGGCCTCCGGGTCGGCGTGGCCGAGGAGTTCACCGTCGACGCGGTAGGAGGCGAAGGCGTGTGCGCGTTGGGCTCGTTCGTGCGGTTTGTCCATGGGGATCCAGACCTCCGCGTAGACGGCGTGCGCGGCACGGACCGCCGCATGGGGCTCGGGCGTGAGAGTGACCGATCCGCCGGTCTGTTCCATGGTGCGTCGAGCGGCGGCGAGGATTTCCGGATCGACTTCGTAGCCAGGAGGGCTGGCGATGGTCAGATGGATCCCTGCTCCCGCGCACGCCTCCAGGAATGAGTTGCACGTGTTGCTTTGGCCGTCGCCGATGAAAGCGGCCCGCAGGCCGGCCAGGGTTCCGAAATGCTCCGCGAGAGCGAGCAGGTCGGCGAGGGACTGGCAGGGGTGGTGGTCGTTGGAGAGAGTGTTGACGACGGGCACCGTGGCGATGGCTGCCATCTGCTCGACCGTGCTGTGCGCGAAGGTACGCAGGGCGATGGCATCGAGGTACGACGACAGCACTCGGGCGGTGTCCGGCCACGACTCGCCGTGTCCGAGTTGCATTTCCTGCCTGGTGAGCATGACTGCTGTCATACCGAGCCGTTGGGCCGCTACCGACAGGGAGACGCGGGTGCGGGTGGAGGGCTTCTCGAAAATGCAGCCCACCGCCGCGCCGCGCAGACTGTCCAGCCACCCCGACGGCTCCTTCTTCATCTGCGCGGCGAGGTCCAGGGCGGCGGCCAAGGCGGCGGGGTCGAAGTCGCTGACGCGCAGCAGGTGGCTCGGGGTCACTGGTCGCGGCCGAAGTAGAGGCGACGGGTGTACTCGTTCAGGCGGAGCCCCGGGGCGGTGTTGTAGGAGAGGGTGGCGCTGATGCGCGGGTCCGGTCCGCGGACGGGGGTGACGCGGTGCATGGAGACCCGTCCAGCGTGCAGGACGAGGGTGCCGGGCACGGTGGGCAGGTCCCGGGCGACGGCGTGCCGGCGGCCGGCGGCGATCTCCCGCAGCAGTGTGTGGTCCTGCGCCAGCTCGCTACGCGACCGGGCTACGTACTGCAGGACGCCGCCCGCCTGCGGGGCGTGAATGTGCAGGACCACGGTGTACTCCGAGACGTCGAAGTGCCAGTCCTGCTCGTCGCCGTCGTGGTGGACGTGAACAGTCATGGCGCCGAGCGGGTCGGCCGAGCGGTGCACGGGCGCACCGACGACCGCCTCGATGAACCGGGTCAGCGGTTCCCAGCCGTACAGCGCCCTGAGCGGCGAAGCGGAGTCGATGCGGTCGAAGGCGACGGTGGTCTTGGTGTAGGCGCGGCCGGAATCGGCGCTGCCGTCGGCGGTGGGCTCGGTGCCCAGGTAGATGTCGTTCGATCCGCTGAACCGGAATCCCTGCCGGCCGGCGGCGGCGAGGCTCTGCTCGGTGATCCGCCGGATCGCCGCAGGCCGCAGGAAGCCGTCGAGGACGACGAGACTGGTGTCATCGAATGTCTTGCGGGCGGCCTCGACCACGGACCAGCCCACACCGCGGTCCAGTTCGTGGACCGGGTAGCTGTCCAGATCGATCAGAGCCTCCACCTCACGCATACACGCTGCTCCCGAACTGAGTACGAGTGTCGGGCCTGCTCCGGCCACCCAAGCGGCGCAATGCCATCCCGGACAGGTGCCACCACCGGCGCACAGGGGCAAGCTCAGGCGCACCAACGAACGGCGACACCGCCGAGCCGACGCCACCCAACCACATGGGCGCCCCGAGCATCCCCCGTGTGCAGGCAGCTAGTGCGGCGGGGAGACCAAAGACCGCCTGGAATTCGTGGGCGCGCTGCGTGGAGACCAGGGCCCAGGCACCGCTTCGGTGAAGACGGATATGGGTGGTGTAGTGCTGGGTCTCGGCGGGGGTGAGGACCTTCATGTCGCCGAAGACGTAGAACAGCGGGGTGGGGTCGTGGGTCGCGGTGAACAGGAGGCCGGCGGTCAGCGTGGCCGTGCTGATCGCGTAGCGGTCGCTATGGGTACTGGGCATGCGGTCCTTGGCGTCGATGGTGACCAGTTCGGGTCCGCGGGCGGCGATGAGGTCGGGGAACTGACGGAGCGCGGAGCGAGCGCTTTGACGGGCGCTGTGTGGCGCGAGCAGGGTGTCAGTGGTCAGGGCATGCTGGGGTGTCGTGGGTCCAGATGTGCAGGATGAAAGCCCCGCCTTTCCCTTCGACTCGTTCTGGCTCGTCGTTGGTGAGGCGGAACTCAGGTCGCGTGCGACAGCGATGCTGGGGGCGTTGTCAGCCTCGATTTCCAGCAGAACGCGGGGCAGTTCCAAAATCTGGTGGGCGTAGTCGGTCACGAGCTGCGCGGCACGCAGGGCCAGGCGTTGTCCGCGGTGGGCGGTTCCGACGGCATAGCCCATGGTGCCTCGGGAGAGGTTGAGCAGTACTTCGCCGAGGGGTTTAAGGCCGTCGGTCGTGATGGCGAGGTGGAGTCGTTGTCCCTCGGCGCGGGTGCGGTGGATCATCTCCAGATAATCGCGTGCCGCCCTCGTGTCGAAGGGCGAGGAGAGCGGGGTGCGGTCAGCGATATCGGGCTCGTCGAACAGCTCGACCATGGCTGGCAGGTCCGCGTTCCCCCACTCCCGCAGTATGAAACCGTGGCCGGCCAGCAGCACAGGCGAGACGGGCAGCGGCATGGAATCCTCCAGGTGATCGGAGCCGGGGCGTTGATGCCGGGGCCAGGGCGATGCCGCCCGTGCGGCCGCGGGTGCAGTTCGCCGGCCGGAGCACTGAAGACCGCCCCCGGTCGACAGGGCGCGCCGCCAGCTAGGTTCGAGCAGAAGCCCCCTCCGCATCCGTAGGTTGTGGCCCGGGAACGTTCGGGGGCGGGCAGAACCGTAACCATCCGGTTGAAATCGTGTTGGCCTTAGTGATCAGGCCGTCGACCCCCTGCTGGCGGCCGCCACAGGTCGCATGACCGTTGTCGGATGGAGCTGAATCCCTTTGCGCCGTATGCGCAGGACCCTCGTCGCAGCCGCGGTATGTGCAGGAGCGCTCGGAGCAGCGGTGTCGGCACCGGTCATGGCCGCCCCCGCGCCCGGCTACCAGCCTGCCGACTGGACGATCACCATCACCGACATCCGGATCTACAACATCCAGGGCGGCATCGACCCCAGCCCCCAGCAATGCGCCGAGATGTACGGGCACGTCACCCTCAAAAGGTCCGGGCGTGACCAGCAAGTATGGAAGAGGGACAAGTCCAACCAGCAAGAAGTCTGCGAGAAGGCCCAGCCGCTGAACGAGGGCGCCTCCTCGGCCGGGATCGCACCGAGCAGTGCCGTCGAACGCACCGACACCTTCGCCACCGGGTACCAGGGGAAGGACGCCCCCTGGGTGCTGGATGTGCAGCTGCGCGACGTTGACGACCTCAGCGCGGATGACGACGTGGCCACCGGGGCGAAGAAGATCTGGCCACACGACGGCGGCACCCGGGGCACCTTCAACTTCTACTATCCCGACGGCACCGTCAAGGCGGCCATCGGCTACGACATCGAGCGGGAGACCTGCGGCCGGACCGCGAACGACTACGCGGGCAGCACCTACACCAAGAAGAAGAGCGACCAGAGGGAGTCAACATCCACCGTGGTTTTTAACGCGGACGGGACGCTTACCTTCACCGTTCAGGGATCGCCCGCGATCAAGGGAACCTGGAAGGTGAAGACCACCGAGCTCCACCAGCGCGACTACCCGGTCAGCTGGACGTACACCGGCCGGGACGGCAAGGCCGAGTTCTACACATTCGGCAATCCGACCTGCACGGAGAACGGGGACCCGGGACACCGGCAGCTCAGCAACCGGCCCAGTAAGATCACTGGCGTGACCGGCCTCCTCGGAGAGAACGGCAAGCCCGGCATGAGCCTCGGTCAAGTGGAATTCACCCGCAACAACTGAACGGGCAGGCGGGGTATTGCCGTTAAGCGACGGGCTGATGGAGTGCCGCCGACAGCTGGGCCCTTCCGGGGTGTGGGTGCATCGGCCACCCTCAGACGGTCGGCTGGCCTCAACCCGGTGGGCGTCACCGCCACGTGGCGCACATCAGCGACTGCCAAGCCCACATCTCGCGGCGAGTTCCACCTCGGCCGAGACGCCGAAGCAATGCCGGGCCAGGGGCGGCGCCGTCGTCACCGGCTTGGCGAAGACGGAAAGCAAGCCCTGTACTGCCTCCTCAACGCCGGCCCGGCACTCTTCGACACCCCCAGCTCCTCACCCAGTGCGCCCGGCACCGCCACCCTGAAGCACAGGGTCGTGTCGCAGCCCGGCAGGAAGTGCTTCTCCACGGAACGAGAGAGGTGAATCAGCTCTGGCCGGAAGAGCGGGGTTTCGCCATCGGAATGCGGGCTGGGAAGGTGCTCGTGGCAGGAGATCCCTTTCGCCCGTGTGGGCTCAGGGTTTTCGACGGATGCGGGGAGAGAAGGCCGTGGTGCGTCCCTCAAGTGGCCTGGTCGTACTGCCCGTGCTGAACGAGATCGGCCGCCTGGCCGATCAGATGATGTACTACTTCTTCGGGAAACTCTACAGCGGGCAGCGGGGCATGACATTGGCCATCCCTGCGTGGGAGGGGCAGAGCTGGTTCGTGTTGTCGGGATCGGGTGCGTGCAGTCCCGACGTTGTCCTCGACTCGCTGCCCTCCGGCTTGCCGGCCGCTGTTCAGCGGGATACCGCCACTGCCTATCAGCGTGCGGACGTGCTCGCCCGCGGTGTGGGAGAGTGCTATCCGATCGACCGGACGGCGCTGGCAAAGCCGTATCCGGCGCCTCCCGCCGATCAGCTCAACCTCATCGGGTATTTCAAGTACCACACAGGCCATTACGCGCCCTTCGCGGAGCTGTTCGCACAGTTGTTCCAGTTCAGGCCCTCGGCGTTAGCCCGCCTCGAGGAGGCCAGGCAGCTGGCGGCCCCATGTGGACATCAGCTGGTCTGTGTCCATCTCAGATCCGAGGACTACGTGTGGGCGCAGATCCTGCCGGACACGCAGTTCAGGGTGGTGCCGTTGCGCTCGTACCTTGAGTGGCTCGATGGCCTGTGGGGCAACCTTTCCCGCCCGAGGCTGTTCGTCTCCACGACCGAACCCGCCCGGGCGAAGCAGGTCTTCGCCCGGTACAGCCCAATGACCTCAGCAGACATCCTCCTCCCCACAGGCCGGATCCACAGGGTGCTGCCGCCCACCCGGGAGAACCTGAAGTACCTCGACTTCTACATGCAGACCCGGGCCGACTTCCTGGCCATCGCCAACAGCGGATTCTCACGCACCGCCTCGATGCTCGCCGCGAACACGCGCACCTACCGCCCCGACTTCCAAGACCACGACCGAATGGTGTCCTTCGACCCCTGGAACGCGGAATTCGTACAAATCTGGCAGGCCAACCGCCGCCAACGGCTCCGCCACATCCTCGGCCAGCACGGCATGCGCGTGAGGTTCCCCCGACATGCGGAAGGTTGCCGTTCATGGCCTGATGGGCCGTGAGAAGGGAGCCTTGCGTAATGGCTGCACCGATGAAGTACCC
>NZ_JBSFTP010000143.1:0-7964 GCF_053591315.1 Streptomyces sp. NPDC003042 | reverse complement strand
TTTCGTTTTTTGTTTTTAATCGGTGTTATATCCCTACAACCCACCCACAGAACAAGCCGAGGGGCCCCGCCACACAGTGTGGCGGGGCCCCTCGGCTTGTTCTCCTTACGGAGCCAGGGGCGGGCGGTACGTCGTGTCCGGGCCCGGGTCCTGCCCGGGGCGGTCCTCGCGGACGACCTCGCCCTGGACCACTTTGCCGTCGGGGTAGCGGATCCGGGCTTGGGTGAAGGCGTCGCCGAAACCACCGGGGGCGGAGGCCGCGGCGGCCATCCTGCGCTCCAGGGTCCGCTCGGCCCGCCGGGCGGCCAGGGCCCGCACGGGGGGAAGCAGCAGGAGCAGGCCGACGACGTCGGAGAGCAGCCCCGGCATGATCAGCAGCAGCCCGGCCAGCATGGTCATGCCGTTGCCGGAGCCCTTCGGGGGCTGCGGGGTGGGCGCCTGGCCGGCCATGGCCTGCGCCTGGGCCTGCTGAAACGTCTCGGTCAGATTCCGGAACGCCCGCCGCCCGGCGCGCTTGACGACCACCACGCCGAGCGCCATCGCGCCGAGGAGCAGCGCGGCGACGGCCAGCCCGCCGGCCTCCGCGGCGACCAGGCTGAGCAGCCAGATCTCCAGGATCAGCCAGGCGGCGACCGCCAGGGGGAGGAAGGTACGGGCAGGCGAACGCCGCCGGGGGGCCGTAGGAGTGGGAACGCCGGTCTTCATGGCATCCAGTGTGCCTGGGCCGGGTTAAGAACGGCCTCAGCCGGAGGTACCGGGCAACCCTTAAGGGCGGTGGTGGGCGGAAAGTCAGCGCCTGCGCTTGCCCGTCAGCTTGGCCGCGCGCTCCTTGAAGCCCCACTGGGTGACCCGCCACAGGGCCTCGACCACGATGTCCTTGCTCATCTTGCTGTCCCCGAGTTCTCGCTCGACGAAGGTGATGGGCACCTCGACGACCCGGAAGCCGTTGCGGACGGCGCGGCGGGCCAGGTCCACCTGGAAGCAGTAGCCCGCGGAGGCCACCTCGTCCAGGCCCAGGCCCTCCAGGGTCTCGCGGCGGAAGGCGCGGTAGCCGCCGGTGACGTCCCGGATCGGGACGTCCAGCATCAGCCGGGAGTACGTGGACCCGCCGCGGGAGAGGAACTCGCGGCTCTTGGGCCAGTTGACGACCCGGCCGCCCGGCACCCAGCGGGAGCCCAGCACGAGGTCGGCGCCGCCCAGCGCGGTCAGCAGCCGGGGCAGTTCCTCCGGCTGGTGGGAGCCGTCGGCGTCCATCTCCACGATGACGCCGTAGCCGTGCTCCAGGCCCCAGGCGAAGCCGGCGAGGTAGGCGGCGCCGAGGCCTTCCTTGCCCTTGCGGTGCAGGACGTGCACGTGGTCGTCGCCGATGGCCAGCTCGTCCGCGAGCTTGCCGGTGCCGTCCGGGCTGTTGTCGTCGGCGACCAGGATGTGCGCCTCGGGTACCGCGGCACGGACCCGGCCGACGATCAGGCCGATGTTCTCGGCCTCGTTGTACGTCGGAATGATCACCAGGGTCGTGCCGAGCGGCCCGTCGGTCCGCTGTCCGCCGTCGCTCACTGGGTCACCTTGCACGTTTTTCATTCAGCCCGCCTCATCCAGCCCGCCTCGTACATCCCGCCTCGTACATCCCGTCACAGCAGGATGATTTTAAACGGCGATCGGGGCCGGCGGTCCTTCGGGCCGGCCCGGCTCCCGCTGGCTGCGGGCCGCCGTGACCGTTGTCTACTGGGCCGCCGGACCCGACCTGGGGCCACCCGCCGCCCGGCGAAACCTTCCCTCGCCCCCGAGGCGCGGGCGCGCTGAGCGGACGGATCCGTCCGGTACGGACGTCCTGTGGTGGACCCGGCCGAACTTATCCGGGTCCGGCGGCCCGTACCGAACCCAGGCCCGACGGATCACCCCTGTGGGCGTACGAATGCCTCCCGGCCGCCGACGACGGTGGCGAGGCATACCGGCAGATCGCCGCCCGGGGTGAGATCGGGCAGGCCAGGGGTGCCGGAGCGGGGATCGGTGGACCAGCGGGCGACCCGGTCGTCGGGGGCCTGGACCACCAGTTCCCCGGTCTGCCAGACCGCGTAGTCGGCCGGGGCGCCGGGCACCAGGATGCCCGCGTCGTCCCGCCCGATGGCCCGCCAGCCGCCCCGCGTGTGCGCGGCGAAGGCGGCCCGTACGGAGATCCGGTGGTCCGGGGTGCGGTGGAAGGCCGCCGCCCGTACGGTGCCCCACGGGTCGAGCGGAGTGACCGGCGCGTCCGAGCCGAAGGCCAGCGGCACGCCCGCCTTGAGCAGGGCTGCGTACGGGTTGAGGGTGCGGGCACGCTCGACGCCCAGCCGGTCGGCGTACATGCCGTCCTCGCCGCCCCAGGCGGCGTCGAAGGCGGGCTGCACGGATGCGGTGAGGCCGAGCTCCGCGAAGGCGGCGATGGTGGCCGGGGTCATCATTTCGGCATGCTCGACGCGGTGCCGGGCGGCCCGGATCCGGGCCAGGCCGACCTTCTCGGCGGCTGCGCGGACGCCGTCGACGACGGCGGCGATCGCGGCGTCGCCGATGGCGTGGAAGCCCGCCTGGAGGCCGGCCTCGGTACAGGCGGCGACGTGCTCCGCCACGGCGCGCGCGTCGAGGTAGCCGGTGCCGGTGTGGGAGGCGTCGGCATAGGGGGCGTGCAGGCAGGCGGTGTGCGAGCCGAGGGCGCCGTCCACGAAGAGGTCACCGGCGGCGCCGATCGCGCCGAGCGCCGTGGCCCGGTCGAGGTCCCGGTCGGCCCAGTAGCCGAAGACCCGGGGCCCGGGGCGCTGCGCCGCGAGGTCGAGGAGGGCGGTGAAGTCCTCGGCGGAGGAGATGTCCGGCCCGCCGCACTCGTGCACGGAGCCGATGCCGAGGGAGGCGGCCCGGTCCAGGGCGGCCCGCTGGGCCTCTGCGCGCTGGGCGGGGGTGAGGACGGCCAGGGCGGCGGCCCGTACGGCGTGGTGATCGCCGCGGGTCAGCGGCTCGTCGCCGTCGGGCCGGACGGCGGGCACGAGCGCGAGCAGCGCGGTGCTCACGACGGCCGAGTGCACGTCGATGCGGCTCAGGTAGAGGGGACGGCCCCCCGCGGCCTCGTCGAGCTCGGCCCGGCGCGGGGCACGGCGTTCGGGCCAGCGGGCGGCGTCCCAGCCGTGCCCGAGGAGCACCCGGTCGGCGGGCCGGCGCTCCGCGTAGGCCCGTACGAGGGCCAGCGCGTCGGGGAGCGAACGGGCACCGGTCAGGTCCAGGCCGGTGAGGGCGAGCCCGGTGGAGGTGACGTGGACGTGGGCGTCGGTGAAGGCGGGCGTGACGAGCGCCCCGCCGAGGTCGACGACCTCGTCGACACCCTGCGCGAAGGCATCGGCGGCCCCCTCGGAACCCACCCAGGCGACGTGCCCGCGCTCGACGACCATCGCGGTGGCGAAGGGATCCGCGGGGCTGTGCACCTCGCCGCCGCGCAGGAGAACGGTACGGGCGGGTGCGGTGTCGCCGGCGCTGGCGGAGGCGGGGGCGGCGGCGGGGGCGGTGCGGTCAGTCATGCGCACCAGTCTCGCCCCTCCGCCGGCCGCGGGAAGACGGGGGTGGGGCTCGACCCCCGCCGGGGGCGCGGGCGCCTCCGGGGTCTGTGCGCCGGGGTGGGGTCCGCCGGGGTGGGGTCCGCCGGGGTGGTGCGGCCCACGGGGACCGCGGGTCCCACCACGGTGGTGCATGCCGGCCAGGGGGAAGGTCCCACCAGGGTGGGCGGGCCACTCGGGTGGTGTGCCCACGGGGGCGGCCCGGAGGGGGCGGGACCGGATCCGGGCTCGGGCCGCAGCCGGAGAACGGTCCTGCCGACGCCCAGGCTGAACCGGGGACGGGTGGTCCCGGCGAAGCCGAGGTCGGCGACCGGTCCGGGGCGGGGCTCAAGCCAGGACGGGGGCCGGGCGGGAGCGCCTGGGGGCAAACCCTGGCCGAGGTGCCGGCAGGGGACGGGCCGGCCGGCATCCGTGCCGTCCGTGGCGCCACGGGCTCCGCCTGGGCGCCACGGACGGCACCACAAAGGCGCCCGCGCGACACGGACCAGGGGCCCGGCAACCCCGTGGACCCCGGGTCGGGCCCGACGGCGAGCCGTGCGCGCGGCGCGTCAAGGCGAACGGCGGCGGCCGCTCATACGCGGGGTGGGCGGGCCTCGTACGGGGTGGAGAGGACCACCGTCGTGCGCGTGGAGACGTGGGCCAGGGCGCGCAGGCGGCCCAGGAGGTCCTCTAGTTCGAGGGGGCTGGCCACCCGGACCTTGAGGATGTAGTTCTCGTCGCCCGCGACGCTGTGGCAGGCCTCGATCTCGGGGACACCGGCCAGCCGGTCCGCGATGTCGTCCGGGGCGCTGGGGTCGAACGGTTTGACCGAGATGAACGCGGTCAGGGGCAGGCCGACGGCCTCCGGGTCCACCACGGCCGCGTAGCCCCGGATCACGCCACGCTGCTCCAGGCGGCGTACTCGCTGATGGACTGCCGACGTGGACAGTCCGGTGGCCTTGCCCAGGTCCGTGTAGCTCATCCGCCCGTCCCGCACGAGCAGATCCACGATCTGGCGGTCCAGCTCCTCCATTGCGCTCATAGCCGCTCAACCTATGGCCCAGGACGCTCCAGGCACAGCGGTGTCCACGCCCAATTGGCACCTGCGGCGGGCATGTGACCAAAACCACAAGGGTGTACGGGCGTACATCCCCCTCTTGTGGTTACTCGTGCCGCGCGGCGGGAAGTGCTTGGTGTGGCCGTGGCCGAAGAACCTGCCCGCCCGGCCCACCCAAGGGGGAGTACATCCATGCTGAACACCAAGCGCGCCGGTCGCATCGAACCGGAGCCCCTGGAACTTCTCGAGAACGAGTACACGGACGACGACGGTGAGTACCTCGAAGACGCCGAGGGTTTCGAGATCCACCACGCGATCTGCCCCGACTGCGGACAGTCGATCGCCCTCGTCGCGGACGAGGAGCACCTTCCGCAGCACGCGATCTGCCTGTCCCCGTGGAACCCCTTCGGCCTGACGGTCTGCGCGGGCACCGGCCGGCCGGTCTCGGACGCGCTGCCCACCGTGGGTTTGCTCCAGGCGGAACAGCCGGGGCAGGGACCGCAGCTGGAGCCGGTCGTGCATCTCGCGCTGCCGCAGGGGCTCGACTGGCGGACGCAGCCCTTCTCGCACGTCGGCGGTCCGGGCTCGCGTCCTGTCCAGCCGGCGGCGGTCACGCTGCCGCACATGCGTCAGCACGCGCAGGCCGCCTGAGGCCGGCCTCCCAGGACGTTTACCCGCACGCCTACCAGTACGTTCCCTGCACCATGGCGGCCAGACTGGCATGGTGCAGGATCAGGCTGTCCGGGTCGGCGGGGATCTCGACCTCGCCGAAGTGCGCCTGACGGTAGGCGATGCGCAGCATGACGATCCCGTGGCGCAGGGCGGCGTAAAGGGTGTGGAACTCCATGTCCCGCGGCGTGTGGCCGGTGAGTTCGGCGTACCGGCGTTCCAGGTCGTCGCGGCGCAGGAAGTCCGGCAGCCCGGGCTGGCCGAAGCCGACGGTCAGGTCCTGGAAGAACCGGTGCAGGTAGACGGTCCAGCCGAGGTCCACCTCGCGGGGGGCGTACGCCGCCATCTCCCAGTCGAGGACGGCCACCGGTGCGAAGCCGTCGTAAATGACGTTGCCTATGCGGGCATCGCCCCAGTTGAGAACGGGGTCGCCCTCGTCGTCCGGCCAGATTTCCTCCAGGCGGGCGAACGCCCGCTCGATGAGCGGAGACGGGGCGAGACCGCCCACCACCCAGGAGTAGTACGCGCGTTGGGCGTCTACGTGGCGGCGCAGTGGGCTTCCCTCGCCGGGCGGTAGAAGGAACTCGGCTTCCTTGGCCGGGAATTGGTCGTGGAGACGAGCCAGCAGGGAGATGCTCGCCTCCTGGAGCGTGGCGCGCTCGGCCTCGGTGGCGGCATGCAGCCAGTTGCCCTCGTAGGTGTAGGGCATGACATCGGGCGGTACACGCCCTTCGGCGCGGGCCATCACGAAGAACGGCGCCCCGAGCGGCCCCGGATCCTCCTCCAGCCACTGCACGCGCGGGACGGGCAGGTCCGTGTGCTCGGCGACCAGGCTCATCACACGGTGCTGGCGCGGCATGTCGTACGTGGGGAAGACGGTGTACGCGGCCGGGTCGGCGGCGAGGCGCAGCGCGCAGGCACGCAGCGGGGTGTCGGGGTGCTCGATGTCGAAGAGGAGGGTCTCACTGGACATGCCGTTGGATCCGGGGACGGAGACGTTGGTGACCTTCGCGCCCGGGAGCCGGGTGTCCAGCCAGGCGGCGAGCCGCCGGCCGAGCTCGTGCGGCTCTCGGGTGGAGGTGCGCGGGCGTGGTGCGGTGGCCATGGATACCCCTTTTCTTCTGAGATCTATGGGGTGCAGGGAGTGTGTTGGGGGTGTAGGGGTGTAGGGGTGCAGGGGTGTATTGGGTTCTGCGGGGATCTGCGGAGATCTGCGGAGATCTGCGGGGAACTATGAGGGGCTGTGGGGCTTTACGGGGCGACGGAGGAGTAGTCGGCGAACCCGCTCGGGTCGTGGCGGCCGAAACTGCCGTGTTCGAAGATGCCGTGGCCGATCTGCCCGCCGAGGGTGAAGCGGGCGGAGTGGTCGGTGACCCCGAAGGCGGCCATGGGGTGGGCGACGGGGTCGGAGAGGTCGTAGACGCGGCGGTCGGTCCAGCCACGGCCCTGCCAGGTGCCGTGCTGCCAGTCCCCGGCGGGCGGGTAGCCGGCGCCGACGGCGAGCGGGGAGGAGTTCAGGATCTCCACGCCCAGTTCGAGCGGCTTGCGGGCCGGGTCGGTGAGGTGGACGACGGCGCCTACGGGGTGCCGACTGCCAGGGCGGTAGCGGATGTCGGTGTGCGGCCAGCCGAGTTGGACGTCGTGGCGGTCGCTGCCCTCGGGGAACACCTGGACGGCTTCGCTGAGGGTGCGGTGGCCGTCGGCGTCCTCCTGGGCGATGACCATGACGAAGCGGTCCTCGAAGCGGACCGGGATCCAGAGCCAGTGGAAGCCTTCGGGGCGGTGCTCCTCGGCGGCCCGGCCTCCGTCCTCGCCGGGTATCGGTCGCACGCCCCAACTGCGGTCGCGGGTACCGGTCCACTCCCCCGGGGTGAGGATGAACTCCTCCCCCTTGGCGCGGATGGTGCCGGTGACACTGCCCGCC
The DNA here is from genome assembly GCF_053591315.1 of Streptomyces sp. NPDC003042. Taxonomy (NCBI): domain Bacteria; kingdom Bacillati; phylum Actinomycetota; class Actinomycetes; order Kitasatosporales; family Streptomycetaceae; genus Streptomyces; species Streptomyces sp. NPDC003042. The sequence goes on along the minus strand of NZ_JBSFTP010000143.1, from coordinate 757 downwards.
TGGACGAAACGGCGGCCCTCCAGCATGAGCCGGTCGCCGCGCCGCTGGACGTGGTGGGGCTCCCAGACTGCGGGGAACTCGGCGGTCCAGGTGATGTCGTACGAGAGCCCCTGCGGGTCGTCCGGGTCGGCCGGGCAGCGCAGGGTGAGCTGCTTGAGCGGGACGTCGACCGTGATGGACAGCGGGCCGACGGAGAGGTTCATCCGGTCGTCGGTGAGGGCGTCGGAGGCGCGGACGGCGAGGAGTTCGTCGCCGAGGCGGAGGGTTGCGTAGGCGTCGATGATCCCGGCGTTGGGATAGACCCCGAGGCCGAGGATCAGAACGGCGCGGCCGGCATGGTCGAAGACGTGGAAGATGCAGCGGTCGTAGGCGTTCCGGTCACCGCTGACGTTGTGCTTCATCGACAAGGGGGCCTGATGGATGGGGTACTCGTCGAGCGCGACGGGCCGATCGGCGGACATGACGGGACCTCCTGGGTGGGTGGGTGGGTGAGTGGGTGAGTGGCTGGGTGGGGGGTGGCGGGGTCAAGGGTGGGTGGCGGCTTGAGCGGATATGACGGTACGTCAGATGGTGGGCGGCGGCCATAGCCGCGGGGGGCCCGGAGCGGGGGTGTGCGGTCGGGCGGTGGCGTGGGGGCCGGGGGACCGTTCTCCGGGATCAGAGAAGGTATGGGGGCTTCCCGTCAGTCTCATCGTCTCTCCGGTTCGGGCCGGCCCCTCAAGGGCGCTCCTCCTTCGTCGTCGCGTCGCTTCGCGAT
>NZ_JBSFTP010000142.1:0-8046 GCF_053591315.1 Streptomyces sp. NPDC003042 | reverse complement strand
CCGCGTCGACTCCCTCCTCCGCCTTGCGATCGCACGCACCAGGCCCCACCGGCCCCGCCCTTCGGGCGGCCGGAGCTACTTTGACGACACTCCCTGGCGCCCGCCACCCTGGGCCCCTACCGCCGACGCGGCGAAGGTTCTCGGGCAGCCGCCGCCCCAGGGACCGGCTCCGCTGTGACTCCGGCTGATGCGCATGCCGGCTGGGTGTTCGCCGGAAACCGGCCAAGCCATCCGGATCGTCGTGGTGCGGGTCCAGGCATGTTGCTGAGTGACGCCCAAGGGGCCCGCATCAAGCCGTTGCTCCCGGACCGGGGACCGAAGCGTGGTGGCCGATGGCGTGATCAGCGGCACGCGGCCGGGGCCCCTCACGAGGGGGCTCCATGGGGCGGACCCCACTTCACCATGTGTCCGGGGGTAACCACCGCCGCGCGCTGCCAAGCGGCGACCTGGCGGGCTCCGCCCGGGACCGCGGCGACTGATGGCGCAGCGAGCGGAGCTCGACACCGCTTGCCTGATCGCTCGACAGCTCTGCCACGATGCCACGGACCTTCCCCGCGCAGCAGCGCTCAGGGCGCCCGCGCATAAGTTCTGAAACTTGCTGCAAGGATTTACAGCTCTCGGTACGCTGCTGGCACTGCCCCTCTCCTCCGGCGGAAGGACCCCTCCCATGCAGGCGCCGAGAAGCTGGCGCGTCGGCATCGCCGCGGCCGCACTGGCCGCCGCCGTGCTCCTCTCCAGGGGTTCGGCCTCCTACGCCACGGACGCCCCGTCACCTTCGCCGGTCCGCTTCCAGGTCACGGCCCTCACCGAGTGGGGCGACCAAGTGTTCGCCGTCGGAAGCGTTCCGGCACTGGGCTCCTGGGATCCGGCGCACGCGGTGCCCCTCGACGCGCACGGTTACCCGACGTGGAGCGCCGAGGCCGTCGTACCCTCCGACTCGCCCGTCGAGTACAAGTACCTCGTGAAGGAGTCCGACGGGACGATCACTTGGGAGAGCGGCCCGAACCGCCTCTTCCGCCCCCGGCCCGACTCCCGCGTCACCGCCCAGGACACCTTCCGGCTCACCCCCGGCACGTCGGCCTCCGGCATCGCGCCGACGTGCGTCACCTGGTCCGAGACCTGGCGCTACACCTCCGTCTTCAACGGCTGCGACGGCACCTACGGTCTCCAGGTGCTCTACCAGGACGGCAGCAGGTCGGCCTGCCGGGCGGTGGCCGCCGCCATGCCCGCCACGTTCGCGGGATACGGCCCGTACGAGAACCACGCCGTGGCCGTCAGCCACTGCTGACGACGACCGACCTGCCAGGACGCCCGCCCCGGCCTCCCCCGGTGGGCGTGCGTCTGGTCGAGCACTCCCCTCGGAGCCGCCCGGTACGCCACGCGCTACCCGACATGGCCCTCGGTCGTCGGCCGCTTCACCGAAGGCATGGCCTGCTCGGCCCAGATGATCTTGCCCGTGGCCGTGTAGCGGGTGCCCCACTGCTGGGTTGTCTGCGCCACGATGAACAGGCCCCGGCCGCCCTCGTCGTCACCGGCGGCGTGCCGCAGGTGCGGGGAGGTGTAGCCGCTGTCGGACACCTCGCAGATGAGCGTCTGATCGCGGATCAGGCGCAGCTGGATGGGGCCGGCCGCGGCATACCGAATGGCGTTGGTGACCAGTTCGCTCACCACGAGTTCGGTCGTGAAGGCCAGGTCGTCGAGTCCCCAGGCGAGGACCTGGTCAGACGCCGCGGCCCGCGCCCGGCCGACGGCCTGGGGGTCGGCGGTCAGCTCCCAGACGGCCACCTGGTGCCGGCCGAGGATCCGGGTGCGGACCAGGAGCAACGCCGCGTCGTCGTCGGCCGGGCGCGGCAGCAGGGCCCCGACCGCCTCGTCGCCCAGGTCGTCCAGGGGCCGCGTCGAGTGGCTCAGGACCGCGCTCAGGACGCCCAGTTGCTCGTCGACATCGCGGTCACGGCCCTGCACGAGGCCGTCGGTGAACAGGGCGAGCAGGCTGCCTGGCGCAAGGGTCAGTTCCGCGGACTCGAAGGGCAGGCCGCCCAGCCCCAGCGGCGGAGCCGACGGCAGCTCGGGAAACGTCACCGTGCCGTCGTCCGGGTCGACGACGGCGGGCAGTGGATGCCCGGCCCGCGCCATCGTGCACGTTCCGGACACCGGGTCGTACACGGCGTAGAGGCAGGTGACACCGAGGGCGTCGTCTTCCGGCATTTCCTCGCCCTCGATGCGCACCGCGGCCCGTTCGTTACCGCCCTGGGTGACGAGGTCGTCGAGACGGGCGAGGAGTTCATCGGGGGCGAGGTCCAGCCGGGCCAGCACGCGCACGCTGGTGCGCAGCCGGCCCATGGTGGCGGCGGCGCTCAGGCCGTGCCCGACCACGTCCCCCACGACCAGTCCCACCCGGGTTCCGGACAGAGCGATGACGTCGAACCAGTCGCCGCCCACCCCGGCCCGGCTGTCGGCGGGCAGGTAGCGGTACGCGAGCTCCACCGCGGACAGTTGCGGCAGCATCCTGGGCAGCAGGCTGCGCTGCAGCACGAGGGCGGCGGCGTGCTCGCGGGCATACCGGCGGGCATTGTCGATGCAGACCGCGAGCCGCGCCACGAGTTCGTCGGCCACGGCCAGTTCGCCCTCGTCGAACGGGTCGGTGCGGTGTTTCCAAGTGAAGGACACGATGCCCAGGTCGGTCCCTTCGGTGCGAAGCGGTACGGCCAGCAGGCCCGGTTCGCGAACCGGCCGGACGGTGGTGGCCGGGGCACAGCCATCGGCGGAGACGGCGGAGACGGCGGAGACGGCGGGGTGTACGGCGGGGGGCTCCTCGTGAGGCCATACCCGCAGCATCCGGGTGTCGGGCACGGCACCGGGGCGCGACCGGTCGCCGTGGAGCACCGTCTCCAGCAGGTCCACCGTGACCGCATCGGCGAACCACGGGGTCGTCACGGCGGCGAACTCGCGGGCCGTGCGGCTCATGTCAAGCGTCGTACCCACACTCCGGCCGGCCCGGACCAGCAGGTCCAGGCGCTGTTGGGCGAGGTAGCGCTCGGTGATGTCGACCGTCTCCTCGCACACGCCCAACGGTGATCCGGCCGGGTCCTCCAGCCGGTAGTACGAGCACGACCAGACGTGGTCGCGGTCCGGAGCGGAGGGCGGGCGGCCCCGGTAGTGCAGTTCGATCACGGGCTCGCCGGTGGTGAGCACCTCGCCCATGACCTCCTCCAGCGTGTCGGGCATGCCGGGAGAGACGATCACACCGTGCGTGACCATGTCGTCGGGGCCGACTCCGGCGTAGTCGGCGGGCCCCATCTCCTCGTAGAGAGCGGCGTTCGTCCACACCACGCGCAGCCGCGTGTCGTAGATGGCCAGACCGACGGGCGACTGGGTGGCCAGCCCGCGCAGCATCGACTGCAGGGCGTTCCACTGCTCGGTCTCGCCGGCCTCGGCCATGGCGAGCAGGCGCGCCGGTCGCCTCCCGACGGCGCCGCTCAGATCACTGCCGCCGTCACCGCCCGGCTCCTCGCCGCCGGGCGACAGGGGGAGGATGGCAACCGCAGCCCGCTCGCTGTGCCCGTCCCGGTGACGCAGCCGCAGCACGCACCGCATGTCCGGCGAGAGTTCCGGCGCCGCGGCGCCGATCACGAGGCCGGCGAACTCCCGGCCGAGCACCTCGGACGCCCCGTACCCGAGCAGCTCCGCGGCCGCCGGGCTCCAGCCCACCACCCGGCCCTCGCCGTCGAGCACCGCAGTGGCCGCCCTGGACACATCGAGAGGGCCATGCAGTTCACCGAAGCCGGGGATCTCGCTCACGACGCCTCCCCCCATTGCGCTGGCCGAGGCGTGACCGGCGGCGCGACGCCATCGGGGCCGGTGGCCTCACCGGCCTCGCTCGGGGCGGGAAGGTTCCCGGGCCCGCTCCCGTCCAGGCAGCGGCGGCAGGGTGAGGCCCACCGGCTGTTCCCCGTGCGGGTGGGCGGTCGGCGCCGCGCTCCTGGAGCCGGTGGCGGTCGACGCCGCCCGCGACCGCCCGCGGAGGCGGCCCACACGGCTTCCGCGATGTCCCCGGCGCGTCAGGCCGGGCGCCGGCGGGCACGCGGCTGGAGCCGAGCGTGGCGCAGCGTCGCACGCCCACCTCGACACGGGCACGACGGACGGCCGACGCGGACGGAACCCGTCCTCCGTCGTCCGGCTCCCAGGTCACGCCTCTCTCCCGGTCACACAGCCAGGATGCCCCTCCCCCCGCGGCTGCCGCATCCGGACGGCCGTCGGCTGCTCCCGGACACCGCGCCGCAGCACCGGACGAATGCCCGGCAGGGCGAGGCGGCCGGCCCGCTCTGGCCAGGGGGACCCACCACTCGCCGCGCGGCGAGCCGCGACGCACTGCACGCCCCGGCCCTGAAGCACGACGGGCTGGGCGGGTGCCTCGTGGGCCCGTTTGCCGCCTGCCTCGATGCTGATCAGGAACGCGCGGGCCGTGCGGTCCGGGGTGTGCCAAACCTCTGCGGGGTCCGAGCCCGATTCGGGTGTTGTCACGGCCCGGGAGGGGGCCGCACGGCCTGGGCAAGCCCCATTCGGGGGCTTGCCCGGCGTCGCCGCCTAGGTCTTGCCCGACGCTCAGCGCTGCCACAGCGGGCCGGCTTGCCCGGTCCGTCGCGGTGTCCGCAGCGTCCCGAGCGCTCGATGCCGGGCCGGCCGGCGGTGTCAGCGACGTCCAGAAGGAGCCGGGTCACCTCCATCACGACGTCGGGACTGCTGTAGCGGGAGTCCCGGGTCATGCCGCGCGGGACGGGTGTACTCGCAGACACCGCCGTCTTGCGCACCGACGGAATCCCCAGGACGGACAACGGCGGCATCTCCGCTACGCGGCCCGCACCGACCTGCCCGCCACCACCGGAGCCAGGCTCCGCGGCGGCACCTGGCTCACCGCGGCGACCAGCAGGTATCCGGTGACGGTGCTGGGGGCCGGAACCGCCAAACGCCTCGGCATCGGCCACGCCCGACCCGACACCCGGGTGCTGGATCGGCGGCTGTCGGCGTCCTCGGCGCCACCGCCCACCCCAGGCCCCCAACGGGGTCAAGGTGTCCCGGCCCTCCGATGCCCTGCCGCCAAGCAGGCCGCGGGCAAGGCCTTCACGGGACTACTGCTCGGCCTCGGCGCGGTGGCGCTGGGCCGGGGGCTGCTGTACCGCCTCCCTCCCCTGCGAGGGCACAGCCCTCGGCCCTGCTGACCTCGTTGATACCTTGCTCCCCCTACCTGTCTTCGTTCAACGGGGGACCATGAGCCAGCACCAGCCGCCGCAGCACAACCCGTACAACCAACCTGCCGTATCCCAACCGCCCTTGGGGTACGGTGCCCCGCCGCCCATGCCGGGGCAGGCGCCGGTGCAGCCAGGTTGGCCGATGCAGCCACCCGGCCAGCCGTACCCCCACCCCGCGCCCTTCGGACAGCGGCCGAACCCAGGCCACCCGGTGGGGGCGTTCTTTCTCGGGCTGCTCGCCTCAGTCGTCGTCTCTCTGCTCTACAGCGGCATCATCCTGGCCACATACGAAGACCAGTCGGAAAGCCAGGCGCACACCCTTTACATACTCCACGCCCTACTCAACGGAGTGGCTGTCGGCGTCCTGGTCGGCCTCGTGGGCCGTCGCAGCAACGGCGCCCGGATCGGAGCGGCCATCGTGGCTCCGCTCGGCGCCTTCTTCGGCTACACCAATGCGATACCGCTCATCATCGCCGAGCGCGAAACGCCCGCTGTTGTCGGCGACATGATGGAGGTCGACCCCTTCTTTCCGGCCAAGGCCTGGTGGGGTAGCCAGAGCGATACGGAATGGCTCTCCCTGTTGGGCCTCGTAGTCGCCGCGGCAGCGGCCTGGGGCCTCGCCTACGCCATCGGCAGGAGGCGAGGCTGACTCGAACGGCCGACAGCGACGACGATGGCCGCCTGCGCGTGGCAGATCGTGCGGCGCTCAGCTTGTGGTCGCAGGTCAATTCGTTCACGAGTCGGGCGAGTTCGGTACGTTTGCCGGTCAGTCAGTGCGGCGTGGAGCGGCGCCTGTAGCTCGTCGGTGAGGCGCTCGGCACGCTGCCATCGGTGCGCCGCTGCCGGCCTGGCTGTCGAAGTCGTCGACGAGGTCGGCGACTTCTCCGAGGGCGACGACGAGGAGACCGAAACGGACGAGAGGCCTTAGGCGCCAGAGGTCGCCCTGATAGTTTCTACATGGCTGTAGAAATCGTGGCCGTTCGAGAGGCACCTCCAGCTCGGACCGCCCCCTGACGCACATGGAGTTCTCGTGGCCCTGTGGGATCGCATCAAGGAATCCGCATCGACGATGCAGATCCAGCTCAACTCCAAGAAGAACGACCTGAAGAGCGGCGCATTCCGCGACGCCAGCATGGCGATGTGCGCCCTTGTCGCCGCTGCCGACGGCACCATCGACCCCTCCGAGCGGCAGCGGGTCGCCCAGCTGATCGCCACCAACGAGGTGCTGCAGAACTTCGACGCCACCGACCTTCAGCGCCGCTTCGACGACAACCTGAACAAGCTCACCGCCGACTTCGACTTCGGCAAGGTCAGTGTCCTCCAGGAGGTCGCCAAGGCGAAGAAGAAGCCGGCCGAGGCCCGTGCCGTCATCCAGATCGGCATCGTGATCGGCGGCGCCGACGGCGACTTCGACAAGACCGAGCAGGCCATCGTCCGCGAAGCCTGCTACACCCTCGACCTGCCGCCCCACGAGTTCGACCTCTGAGCCGCAACAGCACGGAGAGGGCCTGCCGCGCCATGCGGCAGGCCCTCTCCGGCTCTGCTGGAGCGGGTGGCGGCTGAAGGATGGAGAACAAGGTGACTGCCCGAATTCGCCGAGGACAGCGCCGAGACGGTGGTGCCGGCAGCGGCCCCCCAAGGTTGCTGCGCCCGGGTGAAGGTGGTGTTCGGCCAGGCGAGCGACAGGCCAAGCGGTCAAGGGCAGTACCAGCGGCAGAAGACGAAGACCCCCCTACCTGTCAGTCTTGCCCTTCGCCGGGCGCTTGCGCCAGCAGTTCCCGCAGTGCCCGCTCGTCGCCGGGCGACAGGGCGGTGACGAAGCTGGCCAGCACCGCTTCCCGGTCCGCCTCGGCGTCCAGTACCTTCCGCATCCGCAGCGCCGCCAGTCCCGACTCGTCCGCCACCGGTGTCCACTCGAAGGAGCGGCCCGCGCGCTTGCGGGCGACAGCGCCCTTGGCGTGCAGTCGGGTCAGGATCGTCATCACGGTGGTGTACGCGAGGCCGCCGCCGAGATGCTCCTGAACCCAGGCCGCGTTGGCCGGTCCCGGCGCCGCGTGGAGAGCGGCCAGTGCCTGGGCTTCCAGCTGGCCCTGGCCCCGTCGGCGGGAATGCTGGGCGGCACCGCCGCTGATCTGGTCCGTCATGCCGTCACCTTCCCCGCCTCCTGGTCCCGCCGACTGACGCGGGCGGTTCATCGTACTGATCCGTATCCCTGGCCGTCCGCCGGTGTTCGCGGCTGTCAGCGTGGGTCAGCCACAATATTTCTACACTAATGTAGATTTCAGGCTCCGACACCTGGTGCCCCGGGACCCCCGCGTTCCGGTGCCCGGACACGAGAGGGATGCGACATGGGTGTGAGCCTTTCCAAGGGCGGCAATGTCTCGCTGAGCAAGGAGGCCCCGGGCCTGACCGCCGTACTGGTCGGCCTGGGCTGGGACGTCCGCACGACCACCGGCACTGACTACGACCTCGACGCCAGCGCGCTGCTCGTCGGCGAGTCCGGCAAGGTCGCCTCCAGCGGCAACTTCGTCTTCTACAACAACCTCAAGAGCTCGGACGGCTCGGTCGAGCACACCGGTGACAACCTCACCGGAGAGGGCGAGGGCGACGACGAGGTCATCAAGGTCAACCTCGCCCCCGTCCCCGCGGACGTCACGAAGATCGTCTTCCCGGTCTCCATCCACGAGGCCGAGAGCCGCGGCCACAGCTTCGGCCAGGTCCGCAACGCCTTCATCCGCGTCGTCAACCAGGCGGGCGGCACCGAACTCGCCCGCTACGACCTCTCCGAGGACGCCGC
>NZ_JBSFTP010000141.1:0-8170 GCF_053591315.1 Streptomyces sp. NPDC003042 | reverse complement strand
GCGCAAGTACGTCCAGTACGAGTCGCGGCCCTCCGCCTTGCGATGCACCCCACCGGACGCCGCGACCCGGCAAACCTTTCCGGCCACAGCACTAGCCGACGGCGCGGCCCTCCGCCGGGGGCGGGGTGGGCTTGCGGCGTGGCGGGAAGACCTCGCCCGGCGTCGGGACGGGCCGCGCGGGACGCTCGGTGTCCGGCTTCTCCTCGGGCGGGCGGTCCGGGCCGGGCCGCGCCGGGCGCGGCTCGGCGGGGGTCCGGCCGTCCTCGCGCCCGCCGGCCTCGCGCCCCCCGGCCTCGCGCCCGCCGGCCAGGGCCAGCAGCCGGGTGCGGCGTCCGGGCGCGACGGAGAGCCTGCGGCGTACGGAGCGCTCCAGGGCGCCCTGGGCCCGTTCCAGCACCGCGGCCGCGAGGGGGTTGGCGCGCAGGGCCCGCAGGGCGGCGAGGTCGTCGGGCACCGGCTCGTATCCGCCGGCCAGGGCGTCCTGGAGCAGCTCCAGGTAGCCCGGAAGGCTGCCGGGGAGCGCGCCCCGGTAGCGGGCCAGGTCGGCGAGCAAGAAGTCTCTGAACCGGCCCGCCTCCTGGACCGCGTCGTCCACCGACGCCGCGAGGCGCAGGCAGTCCTGGACCTCGGCGGCCGTCAGGGGGGCCTTGGAGGACTGAAGGGCGTGGGCGAGGAGGCGCCTGAGCACGAGCAGCTCAGCGGCGCCGAACGCCATGCCGCCGCGGGATCCGTAGGGCGTGGGCATGAGGTGACGATACGCGCTAATCGGACAAAATCCCCTGAAGGGGCGTCCCTGCGGCGCGGCGGGCGTGCGCCGGCTTCAGGGGTGTCGGGTCAGCCGGTCTCTTTGACGGCCCGCACGAAGTCGGCCCAGGCGGCGTGGGTCGTGGCCATCACGAGGTGCGCCGGGTCGGCCCGATCGGCCACCCGTACCAGTGTTCCGGGCGCTGCGGCCACGTAGACGCAGGCGTCTCCGGCGCCGCAGTAGGACGACTTCTGCCAGGCAGGCCGGTTCGCGGTCATGGTGTCTCCTCCGCCGTGGACGGGGTCGCGGTACTTCTCAAGCGCGACGCTATCGCCGCGGCACCCGTTTTCCAGGCAGGTTCGGAAGAAAGCACGGAAAAACAGCCCCCGCCGCGGGGCGGGGGCCGTCATGTCACTCGAAGTTGGGCGCGTTGCGCTCGTAGACCAGGCGCAGGCCGATCAGGGTCAGCCACGGCTCGTGGTCGTCGATGACGGAGGACTCGCCGAGGACGATCGGGGCCAGGCCGCCGGTGGCGATCACCCGGACGTCGTCCGGGTCGCCCGCCGGGCCCGCGAGCTCCTTGGCCATGCGGGTGACGATCCCGTCCACCTGGCCCGCGAAGCCGTAGACCACGCCCGACTGCATCGCCTCGACGGTGGACTTGCCGATCACGTTGCGCGGACGGGCCAGCTCGATCTTGCGGAGCTGGGCGCCGCGTACGCCGAGCGCCTCCATCGAGATCTCGATGCCCGGGGAGATCACCCCGCCCACGTACTCGCCCTTCGTGGAGACCGCGTCGAAGGTGGTCGCCGTACCGAAGTCGACGACGATCGCCGGGCCCCCGTAGAGCTCGACGGCGGCGACCGCGTTGATGATGCGGTCCGCGCCGACCTCCTTCGGGTTGTCCATGAGGATCGGCACGCCCGTCTTGATGCCGGGCTCCACCAGCACCGCCGGGACGTCGCCGTAGTAGCGGCGGGTGACCTCGCGCAGCTCGTGCAGGACCGACGGCACCGTCGAGCAGATCGCGATGCCGTGGATCCCGTCGCCCAGCTCGTTGCCGAGCATCGGGTGCATCCCCATCAGGCCCTGCATCAGGACGGCCATCTCGTCGGCCGTCCGGCGCGGGTCGGTCGAGATGCGCCAGTGCTCGACGATCTCGTCACCGTCGAACAGGCCCAGGACCGTGTGGGTGTTGCCTACGTCGATGGTGAGGAGCATCGCTTACTCCGCCTCGCGCAGGTCGAGGCCGATGTCCAGGATCGGCGAGGAGTGCGTCAGGGCGCCGACCGCCAGGTAGTCCACGCCGGTCTCGGCGTAGGCGCGGGCCGTGTCCAGGGTGAGCCGGCCCGAGGATTCCAGGGTGGCGCGCCCGGCGACGAGGGCGACGGCCTCGGCGGTCTGCTCGACGGTGAAGTTGTCGAGCAGGATCAGGTCGGCGCCGGCGTCCAGGACCTCGCGGACCTGGGCCACGGTGTCGACCTCGACCTCCACGGGTACGTCGGGGAAGGCCTCGCGTACGGCCTTGAAGGCCTCGGCCACGCCGCCGGCCGCGACCACGTGGTTGTCCTTGACCAGCGCCGCGTCCGACAGGGACATGCGGTGGTTGACGCCGCCGCCGCAGCGGACCGCGTACTTCTCCAGCGCGCGCAGGCCCGGGGTGGTCTTGCGGGTGTCGCGGACCTTGGTCTTCGTGCCCTCCAGGACCTCGGCCCAGCGGCGGGTGGCGGTCGCGATGCCGGAGAGGCGGCACAGGATGTTGAGGGCGCTGCGCTCGGCGGTCAGCAGGTCGCGGGTGCGGGCGCGTACGGAGAGCAGCAGGTCCCCCGCCGCGACCCGGTCGCCGTCCTCGGCGTGCCGCTCGACCTCGAAGGCCTCGGTGCAGACAATGGAGAAGACGGCCTCGGCGATGCGCAGGCCGGCCACGGTCCCGTCCTCGCGGGCGACGAAGTCGGCGACGGCCTCGGCCTCTTCGGGCACGGTGGCGACGGTCGTGACGTCGACCCCGCCGTCGAGGTCCTCGGACAGCGCCATGTGCGCGATGTCCTCGACCTCGATCGGGTCCAGGCCCGCGTCGGCCAGCAGCTGGGCCAGCGCCGGGTCGAGGCCGGTCTCCTCGCCCTCGCCGCAGCCGCAGTCGTCGCCGCAGCCGCCTTCGGTCTGGTCGATCAGGGGGAGTTCGGGGGTGGTCACGGTCACAGCTCCAGGCTCTGGGGGCGTTCGGGGGGGGGAACGGGATCAGCGGGACGGGGTCAGGGGGACGTGTACGGACGGGAAGTCCGCGGAGTCGGTGGGGGTGACGACCAGGGCCCGCTTCTCGGTCGCCGACAGCCGCACGACGAGGTGGCGGCGCCAGGCGGCGTCGTCCCGGTCGGGGTGGTCCTCGCGCCAGTGGCAGCCGCGGGTCTCCGGGCGCCGCTGGGCGGCGGCGACCAGGACGCGGGCCACGCAGAGCAGGTTGGTGGCCTCCCAGGTGTCCACGCCGGGGACGGCGGTCTTGCCGTGGGACTCCAGCTCGCCCAGAGCCGTCGTGTAGAGGGTCTCCAGGGCCTCCGCGGCCGTGTTCAGGGACTCGGCGGAGCGGAGCACGCCCGCGCCCTGCGTCATGATGCGCTGGATCTCGTGGCGCGCCTCGGCGGGCTGGAGCGGACCGGTGGCGGGGACCCGGACGGGGACGTGGACGTTGCCGGGGCCGTTGCCGTTGCCGTCGGGCACGTGGGCGACGATGTCGTCGGCGATCCGCTCGGCGAAGACCAGGCCCTCCAGGAGGGAGTTGGAGGCGAGGCGGTTCGCACCGTGCACACCGGTGCAGGCGACCTCGCCGCACGCGTACAGGCCGGGGACGGTGGTGCGTCCGTACAGGTCGGTCCGTACCCCGCCGGACGCGTAGTGCGCGGCGGGCGCGACCGGGATCGGCTCGGTCACCGGGTCGATGCCGTGGGCGCGGCAGGCGGCGAGGATCGTCGGGAAGCGGTGCTCCCACATCTCGGCGCCGAAGTGCCGGGCGTCGAGGTACATGTGCTGGGCGCCCTGCTCCTGCATCCGGCGCATGATGCCCTTGGCGACGATGTCGCGCGGGGCGAGTTCGGCCAGTTCGTGCCGGCCGGCCATGAAGCGCACCCCGTCCGCGTCGACGAGGTACGCGCCCTCGCCGCGGACGGCCTCCGACACCAGGGGCTGCTGGCCCTCGGCGTCCGGGCCGAGGAAGAGCACCGTCGGGTGGAACTGGACGAATTCGAGGTCCGAGACCTCGGCCCCGGCACGCAGTGCGAGGGCCACCCCGTCGCCCGTGGAGACGGACGGGTTGGTGGTGGCGGAGAAGACCTGGCCCATGCCGCCGGTCGCGAGGATCACGGCGGGCGCGTGGACGGCGCCGACGCCGTCGTGCTGGCCTTCGCCCATGACGTGCAGGGTGACCCCGGCCGTACGTCCTTCCGCGTCCTGGAGGAGGTCCAGTACGAGGGCGTTCTCCACGGTCTCGATCCCGGCGGCGTGGACCGCCTCGACCAGGGCCCGGGAGATCTCGGCGCCGGTGGCGTCGCCGCCCGCGTGCGCGATGCGGCGGCGGTGGTGGCCGCCCTCGCGGGTCAGTTCTATCTCGCCGGTCTCGGCGGAGGTGTCGAAGACCGCGCCGGCCTCCATGAGGCGGCGTACGGCGCCCGGTCCTTCGGTGACGAGGAGCCGTACGGCGGCCTCGTCGCACAGGCCCGCGCCCGCGACGAGGGTGTCGTCCAGGTGCTGTTCGGGGGTGTCGCCCTCGCCGAGGGCGGCCGCGATGCCGCCCTGGGCCCAGCGGGTGGAGCCGTCGTCCAGCCGGGCCTTGGTGACCACGACCGTACGGCGGCCCGCGGCGGCGCAGCGCAGGGCCGCGGTCAGGCCGGCGACGCCGGAGCCGACGACCACGACGTCGGCGTCGACGGCCCAGCCGGGGGCGGGGGCGTGCAGCCGTATGCCGGTGCCGGCGGCGGTGCTGGGGGCGGGCCCTCTGCCTGTGGTGCTCACGCGTGTGCTCCGAATTCCAATGGAATGTTGTCGATCAGCCGGGTCGTGCCCACCTTCGCGGCGACGGCCAGCACGGCCTGTCCGGTGAAGTCCGGGCCGACGTCGGTGAAGTCCTGCGGGTCCACCAGTGCCAGGTAGTCCACGACCAGCGCCGGATCGTGGCGGCCCGCCTCGTCCAGCACGTGGCGCGCGGCGGCCCGTACGGCGTCCGGCAGTCCGGCGCCCGCGGCGGACACGGCGTGCGCGTCGGCGGAGGCGCGGATCTCGCCGAGCCGGGCCAGGGCGGTGGCGCGGTGGTCGGTGGCCGGGGCGGCCTCGGCGCGGGCGCGCAGGGCGGCCTGGGCGGCGAGCCGGTCGCGGCCGGCGAAGAGGGCGCGGGACAGGGCCAGGGCGGTGCGCCGCTCGACGGGCGAGAGGTAGCGGTTGCGGCTGGACAGCGCGAGGCCGTCCTCCTCGCGGACGGTCGGTACGCCGACCACCTCGACGGGGAAGTTCAGGTCGGTCACCATGCGCCGGATCAGGGCCAGCTGCTGGGCGTCCTTCTGTCCGAAGAGGGCCAGGTCCGGGGCGGTGAGGTGGAGCAGCTTGGCGACGACGGTGAGCATGCCGTCGAAGTGGCCGGGGCGGGTGGAGCCTTCGAGGCGTTCGCCCATGGGTCCGGCGGTGATCCGCACCTGCGGCGCGCCGCCGGGGTAGACCTCGTCGACGGCGGGGGCGAACACGGCGTCGGCGCCCGCGTCCTCGGCGATCCTCAGGTCGGCGTCGAGGGTGCGCGGGTAGCGCTCCAGGTCCTCGCCCGCCCCGAACTGGAGGGGGTTGACGAAGACGGTGGCCACGACCTGGCCGCCCGCTCCGACGGCGGCGCGGGCGCTGCGGATCAAGGTGGCGTGGCCCTCGTGGAGGGCCCCCATGGTCATGACGACGGCCCTGCGGCCGCTGCGCGGCAGCTTGTGCAGCTCGTCGGCGGTGTGCAGCAGCAGCCGGCTCACAGCTCACCGCCGTCGAGGTCGGCGGTGTCCGCGAGAACACCGAGCAGGTCCTCGGCCAGTTCCGGCTTGAGCAGTCCGTGTGCGAGGGCCCGGTCGGCGGTCGTACGGGCCATCGCGAGGTACCCGGCGACCGTGCCCGGGGCGTGCTTGCGCAGCTCCGAGACGTGCGCGGCGACCGTGCCGGCGTCGCCGCGGGCGACGGGGCCGGTGAGAGCGGCGTCGCCCGAGCGCAGGGCGTTGTCGAGGGCGGCGCCGAGCAGCGGGCCGAGCATCCGGTCCGGGTGCTCGACGCCGGCCTTGCGCAGCAGCTCCATCGACTGGGCGACGAGGGTGACCAGGTGGTTCGCGCCGAGGGCGAGGGCCGCGTGGTAGAGCGGCCGGCTCTCCTCCGCGATCCACTCCGGTTCCCCGCCCATCTCGATGACCAGCGCCTCGGCGGCCAGCCGCAGCTCGCCGGGCGCGGTCACGCCGAAGGAGCAGCCGGCCAGGCGCTGCACGTCGACCTCGGTTCCGGTGAAGGTCATCGCCGGGTGCAGGGCCAGCGGGAGCGCGCCCGCGCGGCGGGCCGGGTCGAGCACGGAGACTCCGTAGCGTCCGGAGGTGTGCACGAGGAGCTGGCCGGGGCGGACGGCGCCGGTCTCGGCGAGGCCCTCGACGAGGGAGGGCAGCGCGTCGTCGGGGACGGTCAGCAGGACCAGCTCGGCCCGCTCCAGCACCTGCGCGGGCGGTACCACCGGTACGTCGGGCAGCATCCGCGCTGCGCGGCGGACCGAGGCGTCGGAGACTCCGGAGACGGCGACGGGACGGTGGCCGGCCTGCTGGAGGGCGCGGGCCAGCGCGGGCCCGACGCGGCCGGCCCCGACGACGCCGACGGTGAGCCGGGCAGGGCGGCCGGACGGATCCCGGGGCTCCGTCTGATGGGGTGCGTTCACGCGGGGAAGGCCTTCCGTTCCAGTCCGCGGGGGGTACCGGACGATACGTCGCCATGCTAGCCCCTGGGCGCCCGGGCCGGTCGGCGATGATCGGGGGCATGACCGATGACGCGGAGCGGACGAAGCGGCTGGTGACGGCGTGGCGAGGAGCCGGGAAGGTGCTCTCGCGCAGCTTGCAGGAACCGACGGTGGGGGAGCTGCTGGCCGCGCTCGCCGAAGCCCCGTACGACATGGACGAGCCGGGGGACGTGTACGGCGGCGGGATCGTCGCCGAAGTGGAGGGGCGGGTCGCGCACCTGCTCGGCACCGAGGACGCGGCGTTCTTCCCGTCCGGGACGATGGCGCAGCAGATCGCGCTGCGGTGCTGGGCGGGGCGGACCGGGAACCCGGTGGTGGCGCTGCACCCGATGAGCCACCCCGAACGGTGGGAGGGCGGCGCGCTGTCCGCCGTCTCCGGCCTGCGGACGGTGCATCCGACGACGGAGGCGCGCCAGCCGACGGCGGAGGAGGTCCGGGACCTCCCGGAACCCTTCGGGACGCTGATGGTGGAGCTGCCGCTGCGCGACGCGGGCTTCCTGCTGCCGTCCTGGGAGGAACTGGAGGCGCTCGTCGGTGCGGCCCGGGAACGGGAGGCGGTGGTCCACTTCGACGGCGCCCGGCTGTGGGAGTCCACCGTCCACTTCGGCCGCGGGCTGCCGGAGATCGCGGGCCTGGCGGATTCGGTCTACGTCTCCTTCTACAAGTCCCTCGGCGGCCTCAGCGGGGCGGCCCTCGCCGGCTCGCGCGCCTTCGTGGAGGAGACCCGCGTCTGGCGACACCGCTACGGGGGGCAGGTCTTCCGGCAGTTCCCGCAGGCGCTGTCGGCCCTGACCGGGCTGGAGCGGGAGCTGCCGCGGCTGCCGTCGTACGTGGCCCAGGCGCGGGTGGTCGCGGGGGCGCTGCGGGAGGGCTTCGCGGCGGGCGGGGTCCCGTGGTTCCGGGTCGAGCCGGAGGAGCCGCACACGCACCAGTTCCAGGTGTGGCTGCCGTACGACGCGGAGCGGCTGACGGAAGCGGGCCTGCGGCTGGCGGAGGAAACGGGCACGGTCCTCTTCCGCCGGTGGTCGCCCGAGGGCCCGCCGGGCCTGTCGCTGGCGGAACTGGAGGTGACCGCCCCGGGCCTGTCCTGGTCCCGCGCGGACGTCACGAGGGCGGTATCGGATTTCCTCGCCCGCCTGGCCCCCTGACGGGGGGTCGCCCCGAGATCCGGTCCGGCGATATCCAGCCCCGCCGACGTTGAGTCACCGTCAGCCCCGCCGGCGTTGAGCCACCTTCAGCCTCGCCGACGCTCAGCCACCCTCAGCCCCGCCGACGCTCAGCCACCCTCAGCCCCGCCGGCGTTTGAGGCGCGGGTCCGGGCGGAGCCCGGTGCCCGGCGGAGCCGGGTTTCCTGGGACTCCGCCCCCGTGGGGCCGGGGGCGGCCGCTCCGTAGACGAGCACCAGGGGCTCGCCGAAGGCGGCG
>NZ_JBSFTP010000140.1:0-8223 GCF_053591315.1 Streptomyces sp. NPDC003042 | reverse complement strand
ACCTGGGTCTTGACCTCGTCCTTGCCCGGCTTGTCGGGCGCGGCCATGGCCGACTGGGAGGAGAGGGCGACGCCTGCGGCTGCGGGTAGTGCCGGCCCGACCCGCCCGGCTGCCGACGCGATGCCCCGGCCCGGTCCCGGCCGGGTGATGCCTGCGGCCCTGGGGAGCCCTGGCCCGGCGGGTGAGGCCCGCGGCTGCGGGCAGTGCCGGCCCGACCCGCCCGGCTGCCGACGCGATGCCCCGGCCTGACCCGGCCGGGGTATGCGGCTGCGGGCAGTGCCCGCCCGGCTTGACCCGGGTCGGCCGCCGACGCGCCCTGGCTCGGCCCCCGGCACGGTCCCGACGCCCCGTCAAGGGCGTCCGGTGATGACCGCCGCCAGGGTGGTGCCCTGGGGGAAGGCGCCGGAGGCGGTGAGTTCCGTCAGGGCCCACAGGAGCTTGGCCACGTAGATGCGCTCCACCGCGAACCCGTGGCGGGACTCGAAGTCGGCGGCGAAGGCGTCCAGGGCGGGCGGGACGCGGGCGTAGCCGCCGTGGTCGAAGCCCTCGGCCAGCGTCCAGTACCCGGCCGGGCCGCCGAAGGCCCGGTCCTGGAGGGAACGTATCTCCGCGCCCAGGAAGCCGCCCGCCAGGACCGGGACGCCCAGCGCCCGCTGGCCGGGCGCGAGACCGGAGGCGAGGCCGGCCAGGGTGCCGCCCGTGCCGCAGGCCACCGCGACCACGTCGGCCGCGCCCCGCAGTTCGCGGCCGAGCTCCGCGCAGCCCTGGAGGGCCAGGGCGTTGCTGCCGCCCTCGGGGACGACGTACGCCCCGCGGGCCCCCGCCTCGGCCAGCAGGCGGGCCTGGGTCTCCGGCTCGGCCTTGCGGCGGTAGTCGGAGCGGGTCGCGAAGTGCAGGCGCATGCCGTCCGCCGCGCACCGGGCGAGGGAGGTGTTCAGGGGGCGGCCGGCCAGCTCGTCGCCGCGGACGACGCCGACGGTGCCCAGCCCGAGCAGCCGGCCCGCCGCGGCGGTGGCCCGCAGGTGGTTCGAGTAGGCCCCGCCGAAGGTGACGAGCCGGTCGTGCCCGCCCTCCACGGCGACCCGCAGATTCGGCGCGAGCTTGCGCCACTTGTTGCCGGGCAGCTCCGGGTGCACGAGGTCGTCCCGCTTGAGCAGCAGCCGGACCCCGTGCCGCTCGAATCGCTCGTCGGCCGCCTCGGTGAGCGGGGAGGGCGGGCGCGGGCGCAGGTCGGGGTGGGTCACCCGTCCATTGTCGGGTCAGGTCAGCCGCAGGGTGATGTACGGGACGGTCTCCCCGGGCAGCAGGTACCGCTCGGTCTCGGTGAAGACGTGGGCCAGGGCGAAGCGCAGGCCGTCCTGGTTGGACTCCAGAACCACCGTCCCGGCCGGGCCGAGCGCGCGGGCCCGCGCCGGACCGTGGGCGCGGAGCATCGTCCCGAAACCCTGACCGCGGTGGGCGGGCAGCACCCGGGCGATCACGCTGGCGAGCGCGCCGTTGCCGGGCTCGGGCGGCCGTACGGTCATGCAGCCGACCAGCGTGTCGCCGAGGTACGCGACGTCCAGGCGGTAGCGGTGGGCGCGGCGGCGTACCTCGGCGAGCGAGAGGGCGTCCGGGGGAATGATCATCAGGAAAAAGGCCCGGGGAGGGGGTGGTCACCCCCGTCATTTCAGGCGTTCGGCGACGCGTTCGCGCAGCGAGGTCATCGTGAAGCCCTTGGGGTCGATCTTGCCCGGCTGCCATTCGAGGTGGCCCGGGACCGAGCCGGCGCCCCAGCCGTGGACGCGGCAGACCGCGGCCGCCGCGCGGGCGATGGCGTCGAGCTGGACCGCCGGCCAGGGGTCCTCGCCGTCGCCGAGGTTCTCGCACTCGAAGCCGTAGAAGTGGCGGTTGCCGTCGGTGTCGGCGCGGCGGTCCGGCGGGAGCCGCTTCTCCGCGATCACCGCCGCCAGGACGTCGGAGTCGCCGGCGCCCGCGTGGTTGGTGCGGCCGAAGCCGACCAGGTGGACGCGGCCGTCCTTGGTGATGACCCCGTGGCAGAGCGGGCCGGGCAGGGCCGCGTCGCCGTCGCGGCAGAGGTCGACGGTGTAGCGGGTGCCGCGCGTGACGGTGTGGTGGATCATCACGCCGTGCACGGGTCCCCAGGGCCCCTTGTGGTTGCGGGAGTGGGTGCGCCAGGCGCCGACCTCGACGACGGTCAGGCCTTCGCGGCGCAGGGCGGTGACGAAGCGGTCCGCGGACATGGGTGCGACCATGGGCCGCCTCCTTTGCGGTGCGTGACGGACACTGTGTGTGTGCGTCTGCGTACCCTCCGGTGTAGCGGAGGCAGTCCTTCCGTGGCTAGGGCGTTCGTACGGCGAGCGAGCCGATCCGGACAGTCGGCACGCGCGCCGACGCCTTCGCCGCGATACGGAAATCTGTTCGGGAGGCCCCGGCTTCAGCCCCAGAAGGCCGGACGGCGGCCGGAATCGGTGCCGATCGGGTCCACGGTGGCCGGAATGCACGGCGTGGGACGGCCGTGGTGTGAAGCGGTCGAACCCTGGAGAGTGCCCCACACCCGTACGGAGTAGTCCCACCCTTTTGTGTAATGGCCCTATGACGTTGCGTACTGGAAGGCTCGCGTCCCTCAGGTCCATGGAGTGATCGAAAGGGAAAGACATGTCGGTCCAGGCGGGTTCCGAATCCGAGGCCCAGACACCGCAGCGCAGTCTTGGCACGTCGGCCGCGCGGAACTTGGCAACCACGACCAAGTCCGCGCCGCAGATGCAGGAGATCACCTCGCGGTGGCTCCTCAAGATGCTCCCGTGGGTCTCCGTGCAAGGCGGCACCTACCGCGTCAACCGGCGGCTGAGCTACTCCGTCGGCGACGGACGCGTGGAGTTCATCAAGACCGGGACCCAGGTGCAGGTCATCCCGGCGGAGCTCGCGGAGATCCCGCTGCTGCGCGACTACGAGGACGAGGAAGTCCTCACCGAACTCGCCGCGCGCTGCCGCCAGATCGACTTCGAGGCCGGACAGGAGCTCACCTCCTTCGGCAGCTCCTCCGACCAGGTGTTCCTGCTCGCCCACGGCCGCATCGACCAGGTCGGCCCCGGCCCCTACGGCGACGACGCGGTCCTGCGGACCGTCGCCGACGGCGCGTACTTCGGCGAGGACTCCCTCACCGACGACGAGGCGATCTGGGAGTTCACCGCCCGCGCCGTCACCTCCGGCACCGCGCTCGTGCTCTCCCGCCAGGACTTCCAGCTCCTCGCCGACCGGGTCGAATCGCTGCGCTCGCACGTGGAACACGTACGGAGCCTGCCCGCCCAGCGCACCAACAAGTACGGCGAGGCCGCTATCGAGCTGTCCGCCGGGCATCAGGGCGAGGCCGTCCTCCCCGGCACCTACGTCGACTACGAGGCCAGGCCGCGCGAGTACGAACTCTCCATTGCACAAACGGTTCTTCGTGTGCACACGCGCGTCGCCGACCTGTACAACCAGCCGATGAACCAGACCGAGCAGCAGTTGCGGCTCACGGTCGAGGCGCTGCGCGAGCGCCAGGAGCACGAGATGCTCAACAACCGCGACTTCGGCCTCCTCCACAACGCCGACTACGACCAGCGCATCCAGCCGCACGACGGCGCGCCCAGCCCCGACGACATGGACCAGCTGCTCAGCATGCGGCGCGGCTCCAAGATGTTCCTCGCCCACCCCAAGGCCATCGCCGCCTTCGGCCGCGAGTGCAACAAGCGCGGGCTGTACCCGGAGTCGGTCGAGATCGGCGGGCACCGGGTGCCCTCCTGGCGGGGGGTGCCGATCTTCCCGTCCAACAAGATCCCCGTCAGTGACGCCCGTACGACGTCCATCCTGTGCATGCGTACCGGTGAGGAGGAGCAGGGCGTGATCGGCCTGCACCAGCCCGGCATCCCGGACGAGATCGAGCCCAGCCTCTCCGTCCGCTTCATGGGGATCAGTGAACAGGCGATCATCTCCTACCTGGTCACCGCCTACTTCTCCGCCGCGGTGCTGGTGCCGGACGCGCTCGGCGTCCTGGAGAACGTCGAGATCGGCCGCTGGCCCTGATGACGGCGAACGCCCTCGCGACGGGCGAGGGACAGGAAGCGGCGGCCCTGCTGGAGCGGACGAGGGAAACGGTCGACCCGGAGCTGCGCCGGACCGTCGGCACCCTGCCCGGCGGGATGCGGCGGGTGGCGATGTACCACTTCGGCTGGGAGCACGAGGACGGCACCGCGGCGGCGGGCGGCGCCGGCAAGGCCATCCGGCCGGCGCTCGTGCTCGCCTCGGCGCAGGCCCTGAACGGTGCGCGGGGATGGGCCGAGGACGCCGTACGGGCGGCGGCGGCCGTGGAGCTGGCGCACAATTTCACGCTGCTGCACGACGACGTCATCGACAAGGACGTCCGGCGGCGGAGCCGACCCACCGCCTGGACCGTCTTCGGGGTACCGGACGCGATCATCACGGGCGACGCCATGATGGCGCTCGCGCTGTCGCTGCTCGCCGAGGACCCGCACCCGGCCTCGGCGGCCGCTTCGGCCCGACTCTCGGCCTGCGTGATCGAGCTGTGCGCGGGGCAGCAGGCGGACTGCGCCTTCGAGGAGCGCCCGCACGTCTCGCTCGACGAGTGCCTGACGATGGCGACGGCCAAGACGGGGGCCCTGCTGGGCTGCGCCTGCGCCCTGGGCGCCCTGTACGCGGGCGCCGGGCCCGACGAGGTCGACGCGATGGACGCCTTCGGCCGGGAGGCCGGGCTCGCCTTCCAGCTGATCGACGACCTGATCGGCATCTGGGGCGACCCGGGCCACACCGGCAAGCCCGCCGGCGCCGACCTGCTCGCCCGGAAGAAGTCCCTCCCGGTCGTGGCCGCACTCACCTCGGGCACCGCGGCGGGGGAGGAGCTGGCCGCCCTGTACGCGGGCCCCATGACCGGGGACGACGTGCACCGGGCCGCCCGCGCGGTGGAACGGGCCGGGGGCCGGGACTGGGCACAGGCCCATGCCGCCGACCGGATGGGCCGAGCGGTGCAGGAGCTGTCGCGGGCCGTCCCGGACCTCGGGGCGGCGGGCGGACTGCTGGCGCTGGCCGAGTTCGTCACGCGGCGCACCAAGTAGCGGCGGGAGCGGAGGCCTGTTCCGGCGCCGCGGGGTGCCGGAACAGGCCTTTTCCGTCGCTGAACCCTGTGAACGGCTCGGCGCAACTCTAGGATCACTCACGGTCGTTGCTATGTGAGTGAGAGGTGTGACCCGTGGTGCTGGAGATACGTCAGGCGGATCAGTCGGACCGCGACGCGGTCGCGCGGCTGCTGGACGAGGCCTTCCGGGACGATCCCGTCACCTGCTGGGTCTTCCCCGATCCGGAGCACCGCGCCGCCGTGAACGGCCGCTTCCTCGGGGTCTTCGTGGACGTGGCGCTGGCCGAGGGCCGGATCGACTACGCCGTGGACGGCTCGGCGGCCGCGCTGTGGCTGCGGATCCCGGCGGGGGAGCCGGAGGGGGAGGACGAGACCCCGGCGAGGATGCGCGCGGTGGCCGACCCGGACAACGAGCGGTGCGAGCTGGTCGGCCGGCTCACGGGCGAGGTGCACCCCACCGCCGAGGAGCACGAGTACCTGCTGATGATCGCGGTCGCGCCGGACCGGCAGGGCGAGGGGCTGGGGACCGCGCTCATGCGGCCGGTGCTGGAGCGCTGCGACCGGGACGGCGTCCCGGCGTACCTGGAGGCGAGCAGCGAGCGCAGCAAGGGACTCTACGAACGACTCGGCTGGGAGTTCACCGGGCAGGCGGTGCGGCTGCCCGGCGGTCCGCTGATGTGGCCGATGTGGCGCAAGCCGCGGGGGTAGCGGCGAGGAAGGTCACCGCGCTGACCCGCCGGACCGGCGAAATCGGCTTACCGTGGAGGTATGGCCGGTGAACAGGAGCAGCGGAACGCGCGGGAGGCGGACGCCCCGCGGTCCGGGCGGGAACAGCACACGTGCCCGGACTGCGGGAGCCCCGTCGAGACTGTGGTCAAGCGGCGCAAGTCCCTCGGGATCTTCGTACCGGAGTGGGGTCCGGGTCCCTGCCGGAACCCGGACTGCCCGCGGTACGAACCGCACGTGCCGCACTAGCGGTGTGGTGATTCGACGGGTCGAGGGTCGGAAGGTCGACGGGTCCGCGGGTCAGGGTCTGCGGGTCAGCCCTTCGAGCCGAGGCCCGAGGTGACGAGGCCGTTCGCCCACAGCTGGTTCACGCGTGCCCGCTCCGTGCTGTTCGGGGTGGCGTTCTGGCACGAGGTGCCCGGCCCGCCGCCCGACATCAGCTCGCTGCACGGGCCCGAGTAGTGGTCCGGCAGGCCCAGCACGTGACCGGTCTCGTGCGAGGTCACCCGGGTGGAGTTGTAGATCTGGTTCTGCCGGTAGTCGAGGAAGATGTAGCCCCGGCCGTGTCCGTCCGTGCTGGCGTACGAACCGCGTGAGTCGTTGCCCTCGCGGTACGAGAAGTTGCCGCCGGAGGACACCTCCTGGAGCTTGACGTTGGTCACCGAGCTGTTCCAGATCCGGGTGGAACTGGCTATCTGCGTACGGAAGCTCGGCGCGTTGCGGGTGTTGTAGGTGACGGTCACGGCGAGGGCGCCCGGGTTCGCGGCGCGCTGCTCGGCCACCGCGCGCTTCACGGCGTCGAAGAACGCGCGGTTGGCGGCCTCGTTCTCCTGCGAGCGCTCGTAGGCGGAGTAGCTCGCGGGGCTGCCGGCCGGGGCGGCGCTGGCGTTGGGGACGACGCCGAGAGCGGTCGCGAAGCCGATGCCGAGGGTGGCGGCCAGCGTGACCTTACGGGAGTGGCGCATGTGGGGTGCTCCTGCTCATCCGGTGTGGGGGGTGGTCGTTCGGTACCGGAGTCTGCGGGAGCGGAAGGGCCCGCGGGATGATGTCAGAGGCCGATAACGCCGGGCTATCGGGAGGATTCGGCAGGCCAACTGGCGTGAGATTGGCGGGATTCGGGCGGCTATCAGCGCCTGGTGCGGTCCACGGGGCCCGCCCTACTCTCGGGTCATGGAGCTCGAGGTGAGGCACCTGCGCGCGCTGTGCGCCATCGCCGACGCCGGCAGCCTGCACAAGGCGGCCCGGCAACTCGGCGTGAGCCAGCCCTCGTTGACGACCCAGCTGCGGCGCATCGAACGGGCCCTGGACGGCGAGCTGTTCCTGCGCGAACGAACCGGCTGCCGGCCGACGCCGTTCGGACGCACGGTACTGGGCCGGGCGCGCCCGCTGCTCGCCGAGATGGCCGCCCTGGTCGCCGAGGCGCGGGCCGCCGCGCACGGGCCGCGGCTGCGGATCGGCTCCACGGCCAGCCGGGCCCTGCCGGGATGGCTGCGGCGGCTGCACCGACGGCATCCGGACGCCGAGACCTCGCTGGTGGTCGACGTGTCCGCCAATGCGCTGCTGAGGATGGTGGACGCCGGGCAGCTGGACGTGGCGTTCGTCCACGAGGTCGAGGGCAGCCCTCTGCGGGTGCCCGCCGGCCTGGAGGTGCGGGTGCTGATGGAGCGCGAGCCGCAGTTCGTGTCCATGTCGCGGGACCATCCGGCCGCGCGGTCGTCGGTGGTGGAGTTACGGGACCTGGCCCGCGACCGCTGGATGGTGGACCCCTCGGTCGACGGCGAGTGGGACGGCCTGCGGCGGGTCTTCGCCGGGGCGGGGCTGGATCCGCCGGTCCTGCACGCCGACTACCACACGGCGACCTCGCTGATCATCTCCGGCGAGGCGGTCGCGCCGTGCCAGCCCACGTCCGGGCCGCGCGACGACATGGCCATCCGGCCGCTGTCGGGGGACCCGCTGGCGGTACGGCTGCTGCTGGCGACGCGGCCGGGCGCGCATGCCGAGGTCTACGAGGACCTGCGGGCGGCGTACCGCGAAGCGGCCCTTCGGACTCCGCCGTACCGGGCGTGGCTGCACCACCACGGGAGCGCGCTGCTGGCGGTGTGACCTTGCCCTGGCCGGGCCCTTGCCCTGGCCGGGCGGGGGTTCGGGCGGGTCCCTGCCCTGGCCGGGCGGGGGTTCGGGCGGGTCCCTGCCCTGGCCGGGCGGGGTGCGGGCGGGCCGGGGCCGGTGCCGGGGTGGGGTGTCGTCCGGGACTGCATGATTTATGGCGCCTGATCCGGGTCACAGGGGTGCGACCTCGCAAGTACCGCTGGTGCTCCGGTGCGTCATGTGCGGTGCCCGTCCCCGCACTGCGCGACCGGCGGTAC
>NZ_JBSFTP010000139.1:0-8629 GCF_053591315.1 Streptomyces sp. NPDC003042 | reverse complement strand
ACGAGGAACGAGGAGGAGCGCCCTTGAGGGGCCGGCCCGACACGGAGAGACGATGAGACTGACGGGAAGCCCCCATACCCTCCCTGATCCCGGATGACTGGACGCTGGTCACCGAAGCCCCCTCCCACTTCCCTGATCCCGCCCCGGCCGCAGAACCCGCACCCCGCACCCCGCACCCCCACCCCCAGACGGGTGAAACCCCCGCTCCCCAAGGGGACGTGCGGGCGGCTTGGGGTGGGGGGTCGGCATCGTGGCAGGGGCTCGTATCGGCGTATCCCCGGGAGGAACCCCATGCTCGGTACCGACTTCCGTACCGGATCACCCAACTGGCTCGACCTCGGCAGCCCCGACACCGATGTCGCCGCGGCCTTCTACAGCGCCGTCTTCGGGTGGCAGTTCGTCTCGGCCGGGCCGGAGGCGGGCGGGTACGGCTTCTTCGACCTGCACGGCAAGACCGTCGCCGCCCTCGGGCCCCTCACCGAGGAGGGGGCCGACTCCGCCTGGATGGTGCACTTCATGAGCCCCGACATCCACGCCACCGCCGAGGCCGTGAAGGCCGGCGGCGGCCGGATGCGGATGGATCCCATGGACGTCATGGGCGAGGGCTGGCTGGCGCAGTGCACCGACCCGCAGGGCGCGGAGTTCGCCGTGTGGCAGCCGGGCAAGACGGCCGGGCTGGGCATCGCCTCCGCCGACAACACGCTGGTGTGGGTGGAACTGCACGTACCGGACCCGGTCGCGGCCATCGCCTTCTACGCCGGGCTGTTCGGGTGGCGGCACACCGAGATGCGGGCGCCCGGGATGACGTACCGGGTGCTGAGCATCGCCGAGGGGGACCAGGAGGAGGGTTCCTTCGGCGGGGTGGCGCCGCTCGGGGAAGGGGGCGGTGAGGTGCCGCGTTGGGTGCCGTACTTCAACGTGCCGGACGTCGACGCCACCGTCGAGGCCGTCGAGGGGAACGGCGGGTCGGTGCTCATGCCGGCCGAGGACGTGCCGGAGGTCGGCCGGATCAGCTGGGTCACCGACCAGGCCGGGGCCGTGTTCGCGCTGCTGAAGCCGGAGCCGCGCATGTGACGGCGGGGCCGGTGCGGTGAACCGGGCTACCGGCCGAGGTACTTGGGCGTGCGGCGCTCCACGAAGCTCGCTACGCCTTCGTTCGCGTCGGCGGTGGTCATGTTGAGCTCCTGAGCGGTGGCCTCGGCGGCCAGGCCGGTCGCCCGGTCACTGTCCAGGGAGGCGTTGACGAGCTGCTTCGTGAGCGCGATGGCCCGGGTCGGGCCCTGGGCGAGGCGTTCTGCCCAGGCGCGGGCGGTCGCCTCCAGCTCCTCCACCGGAACGACCTTGTTGACGAGGCCGAGGCGCTGCGCCTCGGCCGCCGGGACGGCGTCGCCGAAGAACATCAGCTCCTTGGCCTTCTGCGGGCCGACGAGGCGGGGGAGCAGGTACGCGCCACCGCCGTCCGGAACGAGGCCGCGGCGGACGAACACCTCGATGAACCGGGCCTCTTCGGCGGCGATGACGAGGTCGCAGGCGAGGGCGAGGTGGGCGCCGATGCCGGCGGCGGTGCCGTTGACTGCGGCGATGACGGGTTTTTCGCAGTCGAGGACTGCGGTGATCAGGCGCTGCGCGCCGAGGCGGATCATGCGGGAGACGTCGCCGGCGACGCGGTCCCCCGTGGCGGGGGTGGGGGTCGGGCTCCGGAGGTCCGCGCCCGCGCAGAAGCCGGTGCCGGTGGCGGTGAGGACGACGGCGCGGACGGTGGGGTCGGCGGAGGCGTCGGCGAGCAGCGCGATGACGCGGTCGCGTTGGGGGTGGGTGAGGGCGTTCATGGTGTGGGGGCGGTTGAGGGTGATCCACGAGACGCCGTTGTCGGTGCGGTGGAGGATGTCCTCCGGGGTGTCGTGGGTCATGGGGTGGGCTCCCGTTCTGGGGGTGGTCGGTCGAGGGGGTGCGGGTACGGGTGCGGGTGCGGTGGCCGGGGTGCCGCTGCGCGGGGCTTCTCCCCGCCCCGCCCTTCCCCCGTTCCCCGGGCTCTGCCCGGACCCGCGCCTCAATCGCCGGCGCGGCTGAAAGACCCTGGGGCTCCGCCCCAGACCCCGCGCCTCAAACGCCGGCGGGGCTGGGCGGTGCGGCGGGGCTGGAGGGTGCGGCGGGGCTGGAGGGTGCGGCGGGGCTGGGCGGTGCGGCGGGGCTGGGCGGTGTCGGCGAGGCTGGAGGGTGCGGTAGCGCTGGATGGGGCCGGCCGGCCGGCCGGGCTGGGCGGTGCGGCGGGGCGGGGCGGTGTCGGCCGGGCTGGAGGGCTGGCGGGGCTGGGCGGTGTCGGTCGGGCTGGAGGGTTTGGTAGCGCTGGATGGGGCCAGCGGGGTCGGCAGGGGGGCGGGCTGCGGCCGGGCCCGTGTCCGCGAGGGGCGGTGGGGACGGGCGGTCCGCGGCGCCCTCACCGGCAGATCGCCAACGCGTCCAGCGCCACCGCCCCCTGGCCGCGGGGGAGGATCATCAGGGGGTTGATGTCCAGTTCCGAGAGGGAGTCGCCGAGTTCCAGGGCCATGCGCTGGATGCGGAGGATGACCTCCACCAGCGCGTCGACGTCGGCCGGTGGGGCTCCCCGTACGCCTTCGAGGAGGGCGTGGCCGCGGAGTTCCCTCAGCATGGCGCGGGCCTGGTCCTCCCCGAAGGGCGGGACGCGGACGGCCGCGTCGTGCAGGACCTCTACGAGGACCCCGCCGAGGCCGACGGTGACGGTGGGGCCGAAGAGGTCGTCCTGGGTGACGCCGACGACCATTTCGACGCCGCGTTCGACCATTTGGCAGACCAGGATGCCGTCCAGCGGGATGTTCTCGTAGCGGGCCGTGTCGGTCAGTTCCCGGTAGGCGTCGCGGATCTGGCTCGCCGAGGTCAGGGCGACCTTGACCAGGCCCAGTTCCGTCTTGTGGGCCAGCTGCGGCCCCGAGGCCTTCATCACCACCGGGTAGCCGACCAGGCCGGCCGCCCGGACCGCCGCCGCCGCGCTGGTCACCAGCTGCTCGCGGGGGACCCGTATCCCGTACGCCCGCAGGAGCTGTTTCGCCGCGTGTTCGCTGAGCTGCTGGCCCGGCCGCATCAGGGCCTGGGCCTTGCGGTAGGAGGGGGACGGCGTACGGGGGGCCTCGTCGAAGGGGGAGCGGTAGGCGGCGGTGAAGCGGTGGTGGCCGAGGTAGGCGCGGACGGCGGTGATGCAGTTGCCGAACGTACGGAAGGTGGCCACGCGGGAGGAGCCGAGCAGGGTGGTGCGGTACGCGTCCTCGGTGCCGACGGGGGAGCCCCAGATCACGCAGACGAGCTTGTCGGTGCGCTCGGCGGCGTCCACCAGGTCCTGGGCGAGCTTGTCGCTCATCGGGGGGAACGGGCCGGTGATGGGGCAGATCAGGACGCCGACCGCCGGGTCGGCGAGGATCGCCTCGATGATCTTGGGGCCGCGCCAGTCGCCGACGGGGTGGCCGCCGTTGTCGATGGGGTTGGCGACGCCCAGGTAGTCCGGGATCCACTGGTGGAGCTCGTCCTGCTTGGCCTGGGAGAGGGTGGGCAGGGTGAGTCCGGCCTCGGTGGCGAGGTCGGAGAAGTGGGCGCCGGTGCCGCCGGAGATGGAGTAGACGACGACCCCTTCCGCCTGGGGTTTGCGGGCCCGGGCGAGCAGCGCGGCCGTGTCCTGGAGCTCGTCCAGGCCGTCGACGCGGATGACTCCGAACTGCCGCATGGCGGCGTCCACGACGGTGTCGGCCCCGGTGAGCTTGCCGGTGTGGGAGGCGGCCATCCGGGCGCCGGTCTCGGTACGGCCGACCTTGACGGCGACGACGGGGACGCCGTTGCGCGCCGCCCGGTCGGCGGCGAGCAGGAAGGCGCGGCCGTCCTTGAGGCCCTCGACGTAGCAGGCGATGGCCCCGACCTCGGGCCGCTCGGCGAAGTAGGAGATGAAGTCGGAGGTCTCCAGGTCGGCCTCGTTGCCCGTGGGCGCCCAGTGGGAGAGCCGGATGCCCAGCTCCTGGAGGGTGTAGACGGGGCGGCCCTGGTGGCCGGACTGGGTAATGAGGGCGATGGCGGGGCCGTCGAGGTCGTCCCGGAAGGCCTCGAAGGCGTTGAGGTTGGTGTTCGGGCCGAGCAGGCGCAGCCCCGAGCGCTGTACGGCGGCGCTGAGCCGCGCCTGGGCGGCCGCGCCCGCATCTCCGGTCTCGGCGAAGCCGGAGGCGAAGGCGACGGCGAACTTGACCTTGGACTCGGCCAGTTGCTCGATGACCGGGAGCGGGTCGGAGACGAGCAGGACCGCCAGGTCCACCTGTTCGGGCAGGTCGGCCACGGAGGCGTGGCAGGGCCGCCCGAAGACGGCGGTGCGGGTGGGGTGCACGGGGTGCAGCCGGGCGCCGACGCGCTCCGCCCAGGCGATGAGCTGCCGGGTGATGCCGGTGTTCGCTCTGCCCTCGGTGTCGGAGGCGCCGATGACGGCCACGGACTCGGGCCGGAAGAACCGGTCCAGGTCCGGCACGTCGCAGTGCAGGGGCCGACCGCTGACGTCCAGGGCGAGCGCCGCCTCGGCGGTCGGCGCCGCCGCGGAGTGGACGGCCGTCCTGGGGGTCTCCCCGCAGGCCTCGACGCGTGCGCGGAAGTCGGTGGTGAGGGTGCCGTGAGTAGATCCAAGCATCGTTCCGCCCGCTCCTGCTCGATGAACCTCGATGGACCTCGATGAATCCCGACCGTAGCCAGTCCTCGCTCGACGCGGCTCGACGTAGCTCGACGTAGCTCGACGAAATCCACAGCTGACGCGTAGTCAGATTACTGAACTGACGCGCCGTCAGGAACAGGGGTGCGCAGGAAAGGTGGTGGAGGTGATGTGGATGAACGGTGGCAGACGCGCCCGACCCCGGTCCAGAGCGCTTTCGGCCTAGCCGTCGGCTCCCCGGCTGCGGGCGATCGCCTTCGCGATCCTCTCGGCGTCCCGGGCCAGCTCGCGCAGCATCCCGCTGATCGGGTTCGTGTACCCGGTGAAGTACAGGCCCGGGGCCCGCGCCGGGGTACGGGCGCCCTGCGAGAGGGGACGGCCGCGCTCGTCCAGTACGCCGAGGTGGCCGACCAGTCCCTCCAGCCCGCGCCGGTAGCCGGTCGCCGCGATCACCACGTCCGGGCTGATCCGGGTCTCGTCCGCGAGCACCACCTCCGCGCCGTCGAAGGAGACCAGGGCGGCCACCGGCTCGACCCGCCCGCCGCGCACGGCGTCGATCAGGCCGACGTCCTGCACCGGGATAGCCCCCTCCCGGACCCTGCTGTACAGGCCGGTCGTGGGCCGCGGGAGCCCGTACGCCGTCAGGTCCGGGACCGAGGCCTTCGCGACGAGCGCGCCGAGCCGGTCGACCAGCCGTACGGGCAGTCGGCGTACGAGGATCCCCGTGCGCTGGGCGGGCCAGCCCGCGGTGGAGCGGCGCACGATGTGCGGGACGGTGCGTACGGCGAGCCGCACGCGCGCCGCCCCGCCCTCGGCGAGGTCCACGGCTATCTCGGCGCCGGTGTTGCCGGCGCCGACGACGAGGACGTCCCGGCCCGCGTACGGCTCGGGGACGCGGTAGTCGCAGGCGTGCAGCAGCGGGCCGCCGTACGCGTCTCGGCCCGGCCAGTCGGGGAGCGCGGGGGTGTGGTTGTAGCCGGTGGCCACGACCACGGCCCCGGCGGCCAGCAGCCGGCCGCCGGACGCGTGCAGGGTCCAGCCGTCGGCGTTCCCGTCGGCATCGACGGCGCGCTCGATACGGGTCACCTCGACGCCGGTGACCAGCTCCAGCTCGTGGAACTCGGCGTACTTCTCCAGGTACCGCACGACGTCGGCCCGCGCGACCCACCGCCCGAACCGGCGCGGTACGGCCAGGCCGGGCAGGGCGGAGAGGCGCCGGGTGGTGTGCAGGCGCAGCCGTTCGTAGTGGCCGCGCCAGGAGGCGCCGACGGCGTCGGACTTCTCGACGACCACGGCGCGGACCCCGCGGGCGCGCAGCGCGGCGGCGACGGCGAGGCCGCCGGGGCCGGCGCCGATCACGTACACGGGGCGGGGCTGGGTGGTGGTCAGGTCGGGTTCGGGCATGAAGTGTGAGCGTATCGACACACAGGGTTGATGGGTCTCGGTCAAGGAGGGAATCGATTGCGGATCGATCACGGTTCGGGTGTGGCGCGGGTGCGGGGCGAGTGCGGGGCGAGTGCGGGGCGGGTGCGGGGCGAGTGCGGGGGCCTTGCGGGATGGCCCCGGATCCGCTGAACTGACGTACCGTCAGGTGGAGGAAGGTGGAGGAAGGTGGAGGAGCTGCCGATGCGGAGCATCTGGCTCAGCGGGGCCGAATGGCTCGCCGTGCTGCGGATAGGCCTCGGCCTGTGGTGGCTGGAGAGCTGGCGGCACAAGGACAAGAAGGGCTGGTTCGAACGCGGCACCGGCATCGCGTGGGCCGCCGACGTGGCCGGGAAGCACCGCTGGCCCTTCGTGAAGGGCGGCTTCGAGAAGGTCGTCCAGCCGCGCCCGAAGCTGATGGCGTACGTCGTCGTCTACGCGGAACTCGCCCTCGGGCTGGGCCTGGTACTCGGCTTCCTGACCCCGGTCGCCCTCGTGGGCGGGCTGCTGCTGAACCTGCTGTACCTGGTGCTGATGATCCACGACTGGGCCGAACAGGGCCAGAACGCGATGATGGCGCTCATCTCCCTCGTCGCGCTGCTCGCCATGAGCTGGCAGGCCTGGTCCCTCGACGCGTCGATCGGACTGTTCCTTTGAGCGGGGGGACGGGGGCCGGTTCGGGGGTCGGCGCCCGTTACGACCTCCCGGACGTCGACGACTTCACCCGCCCCTACTGGGACGCGGCCGCCGAGGGGCGGCTCCTGCTGCGTCGCTGCGCGGACTGCGGGCGGGCGCACCACTACCCGCGCGAGTTCTGCCCGTTCTGCTGGGCCGGGGAGGACCGGGTGGTGTGGGAGGCGGCGAGCGGCCGGGCGACCCTCTACACCTGGTCGGAGATCCACCGCAACGACCTCCCGCCGTTCGGCACGCGCGTTCCGTACGTGGCGGCCGTGGTCGACCTGGCCGAGGGCCCCCGGATGATGACGGAAGTGGTGTCCTGCGAGGCGGCGGACCTGCGCATCGGCATGCCCCTGGAGGTCACCTTCCGCGACACGGCGCCGGGCATCGCGGTGCCGGGCATCGCGGTGGCGGTCTTCCGCCCCTGCCCCCGCCCTCAGGGCCAGAGCAGTTCGCGGGCCCAGCTGCCGTCGGCGGTCCGGCGGTAGCGCAGGCGCACGTGCCGCCGCATGGCGTCGCCCTGGAAGAACTCGGCCTCGGCGGCGTCGAGGACGTACCGCGTCCACGTCGGCGCCGGGGCGTCCGGCTCCGCGCCGGCCCGCTCCCACGCCTCCGCCGAGGCCCGCGCCAGCTCCTCCGCCGAACCGAGCACCTCGCTCTGCCGCCCGGTGAGCGCTGCCGCCAGCGCCCCGCGCGACCTCACCGCCAGGTCCGCCCGGCTCTCCTCGGGCCCGCACGCCGTGACCCGGCCCCGGATGCGCACCTGCCGTCCCACCGCCGGCCAGTAGAAGCCCAGCGCCGCTTCCGGCCGCGCCGCGAGCTGGCGGCCCTTGGCGCTGGTGGCGTGGGAGGCGAAGTGCCAGCCGCGCGCGTCCGCGTCATGCAGCATGACGGTGCGCACGTCGGGCCGCCCCTCGGCGTCCACGGTGGCCAGGCTCATGGTGTGCGGCTCGGGCTGCCCCGCCTCGGCGGCCTGCACGAACCACTCCCGGAACAGCGGCAGCGGCTCGGGCGGCGCCGCGTCGGCGTCGAAGACGGGGAGCGGGATGTCCCACACCCGCAGGGAGTGCAGGGTGCGGTGGAAGTCGCCGGTCATGCCCCCAGGTTAGGGTGCGACCCCATGGACGGTCACAAGGGTCTCGCGCGCGGGCTGGTCGCCGTCGCCGCTATATCGGCCGCGACGGCGATCGTCGCCCCCCGCTACAACCGACCCGGAGGCCTGGCCCTCCTCGCCGAACTCGACCACCCCGTACTGCTCACGACCCTCGCAGCCGTCTGCCTCGCCGCTGCGGCCCTGCTCACCTCCCGCCGCCGGGGCGTCCGCACGGGCGTCACCGTCGCCCTCGCGGGCGCGGCCGCCGCGGGCGTACTGGCCATCCCGGTGTACCTCGTCGCCACCGACCCCTTCCCGTCCGCCGAGTACGACGTCCCCGCCCCGGACGGCTCCCCGCGCCGCCTGGTGGTGGAACGCGACTCCCCGCTGACCGACCCGGTCTGGCGGATCTACGTGGACGCGGGCCACTTCCCGACGACCCGCCGCTGGCCGGTGGCGGAATACCCCGACGGGCCGGAGCAGGACTACCCGAGGGGCGTCCTCCGGGCGACCTGGACCGAGGCGTCCCACATCACCCTGACGGACTTCGACCACGCCCAGCACCACGTGCTCATAGCCCCGGACGGCAGAGCGCGGGACACCTTGGGGTGGTAGGGGGCGGGCCGGCCGTCCGGGAACAGGGAGGCGGGTGGGGGTGTGGGGCGGGGGTCGTGGGGCGGGAGCGTGGGGCGGCCGGGGGTTCGGTGGCCGGTGTCCAGTGATCCGGGATCAGGGAGGGTATGGGG
>NZ_JBSFTP010000138.1:0-8704 GCF_053591315.1 Streptomyces sp. NPDC003042 | reverse complement strand
ACGTCGTCGTCGGGGCCGACACTGACGATCTCCTCGCTGCAGATCTCGCCGACGGCGGTCCGCTCGGGGTCCTTGCCCTCGGCCAGGACGCGTACGACCAGGTCCCGGTCGGTGGCCACCCCGCGCAACCGGCCGTCGTCGGTGACCAGGACGTCGCCGATGTCCGCGTCACGCATCCGGCGGGCGGCGTCGTGGACCGACCCCCTCGCCGACGGTGACCGGCCCCTCGGTCGTGATCTCCCGGATCTTCTGTGACATGAGGTGCTCCGTGGGTGTGGGCCGGCCGGTGCTGTGGCTGCCGGCCGGGCGGGGGTCAGTGGATCGCTTGTCTGCGATCCAGGATGTCGGTCACCTCGCGGTCGGAGACCTGCGAGAAGTCCTCGTACCAGATGCCCACCGCGTGCAGGTACCGGTGGGACTGCAGGCAGACGATCTGGTCGGCTTCCTGGCGCAGGTCCTCGGCGGCCCGTGCGTCGCACACCGGGACGGCCAGGATCCGCTGGGCGGGCTGCTCGCCGCTGATGCGGCGCAGCGCGGCGCGGGCGGTGACACCGGTGGCCAGCCCGTCGTCCACCAGGATCACCGTGCGGTCGCGCAGGACCGGTTGGGGCCGGCCGTGGCGGTAGAGGTGTTCGCGGCGGTGCAGCTCGGTCCGTTCCCGGGCGACGTCGGCCGCGAGTTGGTCGCGGGTCAGGTCAAGGATCCTCAGGGCGCGCTCGTCGAACAGCGGCGGATCGTCGCCCACGATCGCTCCGATTCCCGCCTCGGGCTGGCCGGGTACGCCGATCTTGCGGGCGACCAGCACGTCGAGCGGCGCGTCGAGGGCGCGCGCCACCAGGTCGCCGAGGGGTACGCCGCCCCTGGGAAGCGCCAGCACGATCGGGTCGGCCCACTCCTGCGTGTCTCTGAGTTCCGCCAGTCGGGAAGCCAGTTGCCTGCCCGCGTCTTCTCGGTCTTTGAACCGCATGGCGCTCTCTCTCCTTCCCCCTCTCTCGACTTCCGCTCGCTCGGCGTCGTCACATGCCGGTGGGGCAGGTCGCCTCCTCCGTCATGTCCGCGGGCGCCGTGTCGAGCGGTACCAGCGCGGTGGTCCGGTCGAGGAAGCAGAACGCGTCGTAGCGCTCGGCGAGCACGGTGGGCACGTAGTTGCCCCACCTCTCCTGTTCGGGCCGGTAGACCACCCCGGTCGCCCGGTGGTCGAGCGCCTCGTGCCGCCAGTCGCCGCGGCGCCGGGGCGGGCTCCCGGAGGGAACAGGGCGGATTCGTTGGGCAGGGGGCCCGGTGCAGCGGCTCTTCCAGGCTGCCGGTGCGCGCTGGAGGCACGCGCACCGTCCGGACGCGGCCGCCCCAGGGGTCGGCCGCGGTCACCGTGCCCTCGTACGAGCCGAAGCCCTCGGCGGCGTGGCGCTCGCGTACGGGCTGCCCGACGTTGACCACGCCGGCGCATGTGGGACGGCGCGCGGGCGTGAGCGATCCGCTCCAGCAGCGGGTCGAACGACTGCCCCGCGATCAGTGGGAGGTCGGTGCGGTCGGCCCCGTCGAGTGTGGCGCCGCTCATCGCTGCCCCTGGTCCGCCTGCTCCGCCCGGTCCGCGTGGTCGCCTCCGGACGCATCGGTTCCCGGATGCAGGAACCAGTGCCGGGCGAGGTCCGCGACCTGTCCCAGGGCGCCCGGCTCCTGGAACAGATGGGTCGCGCCCGGGACGACCTCGATCCGGTGCGGTACCCGGAGCCGCTCGGCCGCCTCGCGGTTGAGCCGCAGTACGTCCTGGTCGAATCCACCGACGATCAGCAGCACGGGTGCCTGGACGCGCTCCAGGGCGTCGTCGCCGGCCAGGTCGGGCCGACCGCCCCGGGAGACGACGGCCCCCACCCGCTCGGGGCGCTCCGCCGCCGCCCGCAGCGCGGCCGCGGCGCCGGTGCTCGCGCCGAACAGGCCCACGGGCAGGCGTCCGGTGTCGGGCCTGGTGGCGAGCCAGTCGACGGCGGCGACCAGGCGGGAAGTGAGCAGGCCGATGTCGAAACGGTGCTCGGCCGTCGCCAGGTCGGTCCGCTCCTCCTGCTCGGTCAGCAGGTCCAGCAGCAGGGTCCCGAGCCCGGCGCGCTGGAGTCGCGCGGCGACCGTTCTGTTGCGCGGGCTGTGCCGTGAGCTGCCGCTGCCGTGGGCGAAGACGACGACCGTTCCCTGCGAGGGCACAGCCAGATCGCCGGCCAGCGCCGATCCGTCGGCGGGTACAAGGACCTCTTCCGGTATCACGGTGCCTCCTCCCGCGCCCCGCTCCGTCCGCTGTCCGGCGCCTGCCCATGGCGCCTGGGACGAAACGGGCGGATTCGCGGCGCTCAAACCTGCCCCATCCGCTTTTCCTCCTGTTGGCCTACCTCCATTGGCCTCTTCGGACGCGGGGCACTCTCATGGAGTACGGGCGGCCGTTTCCCGACCGGCCGCACAGGATAGAGAGGCACGCCCATGTACGAGATGCGCGCCGAATCCACCCTCGATCGGAGCGAACTGGTCTGGCACGTCCTGGCCAAGGACCGGGCCGCCGGCACCCTGTGTGGGTGCCTGCTGGCTCCGGCCCCCGCCGAACCACTCCCCGAACCGGCCGCGGAACGCTACTGCGCCCCCTGCATGAACGCATTCAGCGTCACCGTGGAAAGCCGCAGGCGCGAGGCGGCGGAGCACCGCAAAAGGGCGGCGGCCGCGTAACCAACCGGCTGGCGGATCGTTTCTCTGTATGTCGCGTCAGGTATATACCCCGCAACCCCCCGCGGCGTACGCGACCCGAAGGCCCTGAGAGCACCATCTCTCTCAGGGCCTTCGGCCTGCTACGGCGCAGGTTTAGCCCGTCGTGGGTCCGGACAGGCGCTGGTCGGGGAGTGTGTCCGCCGACAGGCA
Source organism: Streptomyces sp. NPDC003042 (assembly GCF_053591315.1). Classification (NCBI taxonomy): domain Bacteria; kingdom Bacillati; phylum Actinomycetota; class Actinomycetes; order Kitasatosporales; family Streptomycetaceae; genus Streptomyces; species Streptomyces sp. NPDC003042. The sequence goes on along the minus strand of NZ_JBSFTP010000138.1, from coordinate 5,809 downwards.
CCGGGAAGGAGAGGAGGGGAGAGAGATGATCACCGAGATGGCACTGGAGCGGGTGGAGTTCACCTGTGGACGCTGCTGGTACGAGTGGAGCCTCGACTACGACGTCCAGCAGTACAGCGACGACGACGCGGGCGGCCGCGTCTGGGAGTACTTTTCGCGCGACGGTATCCCCGTGGCCTCCCCGTACACGCCCGCCGGCGCCCCGCCGTGCCCGGTGTGCGGCAGGCGCTGGGTGGGCCGCCTGCTGGCCCGCAGGCCCATTCCCGCACCGCCGGGTCCGGCCCGTACACCGCGCCAGGAGATCACCGACGCGGCCGGCCACCGCCCCGAACGGCGGAGCGCGCCCCTGCTCGGGGCCGGGGCGCACACCCAGCCGGAACAGACGGGGCCACCTGACGAGAGCGCGGCCCACGTCTCGGCGCCGCGGGCCGGGTGACCGGCACACGGGGAGAGCCATGGCCGAGCTCCGTATCGACGGTGACGATCTCGTGGTCCGCCTGGCGTGGTGGGAGAAGGCGGCGGCACGGCGGGGGAACATCCGCGTTCCCGTGGAGGCGGTGGCGCGGGTCGCCGTCCAGCCGGACTGGTGGCGCGCGCTGCGCGGCGTACGGGAGGACGGTCTGCTCATCGCGGGCACCGTGTGCGTGGGGACGTGGCGGCACGCGGCCGGCCGGGACTTCTTCGCCATCCGGCCGCGCCTCCGCCGCGCCGTCGTCTGCGTCGACCTGTGGCCGCGGCCAGGGGTCGCCCTCTCGCGCATCTGCGTCAGCAGCCCGCAGGCCGAGCGGTCGGCCGCGTCGGTGAAGGCGGCAGCGGGAGGCGAGGTGGAAGGGGAACGGGGGCGCTCACCGTAGTGAGCGCGCCCGCTTCATTCGCCGTCCGGTCCCTTCCATTCGACCCGGTGCTTGCGGGGATCGGCCGGGTCCTGCTCCGTCGGGTGGTCCAGCCGGCTCGCCTCGTCGGTGTCCGCCGCCCGAGTTCCCTGGTCGGGCTTCGCACCGGACCGGGGCCGGTCGGCGTGCGGCTTGCGGTGCCGCGCCTCCTCGCTCTCGTCGTCCAGCGGCACGCCTCCGGCGCCACCTTGGTCGTCCATGACAAGACCTCCTCCGTACGCGACTGTCCGGACCCCGCTCTACAGGCCGCTGCCTCGTTCCCTGGTCTCCTCGGCCTCCCTTACGCGCTCCGCGTCGGCCGGCGGCGCCTGGGATCCTGTTCCGACCCGGGACGGCTCTCCGGGCTCGCGCCCGTGCTCGTCGATGGTGCCGCCTTCCTGCTGGAGCCGGGGATCCGTCCGGAACGGACGCCGGGGCTCCTTTTCTGTGCCGGCCATGCCAGACCTCCTGCTCGGCAGGGTTGACGTGCGCCTACCCCGGCGCGGCACCGACACACACGGGGAGTACGTCGGGTAGCGGAACGACGACCACAGCGGTGGCGGCGGCCGGGGAGTGCGGGTACGGGCGCGCCCATCGCGCCGAGGGGGAGTCCGGCAGCGGCCGCGGCTGCCGCAAGCGAGCCGCCGCCGCGTGGGCAGGGCCGTGGCCGCCGGTGGGGGCGGGGCGCGTGGCCGTCCTCGCCCCGGGTCCGGGGCGGGAGGTCGCGGACCGGGCGACCCTGCCGGTTCCCCGATCCTGTGGGCCTGTGGGCGGCCAAGGCGTACGTGATCCTCGCCCCGGCCCCGGGAGGCCGGTGCGGCCACCGCTCGTGCGGTCTTCGACCCGGTGCGGCGGGACCTGCCGCGCACCCGGTCGGGGTACGTCCGCCGGGTGGGGCTCGGGGGCCGGGGCCCTGGCGCGGAGTTCCGCGTCGGTCGGGCAGGGCCGCCCGGTCAGGTGGCCGTCAGGGTCGCCGCGCCGAAGGAGACGTCGAAGCGGTCGCACCAGATCGTCACGCTGGTGTAGTCGGCGAGGTTCACGTCCGCGGGGACCGCGTAGTTCTGGTCGCCCTTGTTGCCCTTGAGCTTGCCCAGGCTGACGTACTTGCCGTCGTCGAAGACGTGCCAGCCGGCCTCGCCCTCCTTGACGGGGGCGTCGGTCAGCCATACCCGCAGGTCAGGGCCGTTGCTGGTGTCGAGGTTCTCCAGGCGGAGCGTGTGGGAGCCGTCGGGGAGCCGGATGAGCTTCACCGTGCCGGTGGTGGTGTGCTCGTGGCTGATCAGCGTGCCCTGGGAGAGCGCCTGCGGCCCGGACGGGGCGCTCGGCCGCGGGGCCGCCGACTCGGTGGGCGCCGGGGACACCGCCGGGAGGGCCTCGCTGACGGTGTCGTCCTGCCAGATCTTCCACGGCTGGAACCAGTAGAGCCCGGCGCCCAGCGCCAGGAGGGCCGCCGCCAGCACCCCGCCCACGAGCCTGCCGCGCCGTTGTGTCCGTGTCACTGCCGTTGCCTCCCTGGGGTGTCCGTCCCACGCATTCAACGCGGTCGGCGTGCTGGGCGCCATGGCGAAGTGGTGACGAAAGGCTTACGTTCGCCGCGTTGAGCAGCCTCGGCCGCTCAGCTCTCCACGCGCGTACGCAGACGGCCGCGCGCCGCGCGCCGGGTCAGACGCCGCTGTTCCCGGTCCGCCCAGCGCCTTACGCGTTCGGGGTCGAGGGGAATGCCGTGTCCGACGTGGAGTCTGGTGGGGCCCAGGGCGAGCATCTCGCGCAGGCTGGCGAGGTTCCGCAAAGGGTCGTCGTGGAAGGGCGGGTTCGCCGGCTTTCCGGGGACGAGGCCCATGAAGGAGTTGGCCACGAGGTCACCCGCGACGAGGTCGCCGTCGTCGGTGAGGACGGAGACGGAGCCGGCGGTGTGTCCGGGCGTGGGCATGATGCGGGCGGAGATCCCGAAGTCGTCCAGGTCCGTCTCCCCCTTGATCAGGATCTCCGGTTCGAAGGGATCGGCCCGGACGTGGAGCTTCTTGTTCCGGTTCATCAGGAGGCCCATGGGACCGGTCGGCAGGTACGGCGTGCGGGGCCGGCCGGTACGAAACGGTTCGAGGTCGGCGACGTGGCCGGCGATGGGGGCTCCGGTGAGCCGGTGCAGCTCCGCGGCCGAACCGTAGTGGTCGATGTGTCCGTGCGTGATGACGATCAGGGCGAGATCGGCGGGATCGACCCCGTGCCGGGCGACCTGCTCGTGGATCGTACGGGCACTGCCGGGCGTACCGGCGTCGATGACGACGGGGCGGCGCCCGAGGAGCAGATAGGCGTTGATGGCGTGCTTGCCGAGGAGCGGTATCGGGATGATCTTCGTGTGGGACATGGCGTCCTTCGGATCGGCCTACTAGTGGAAGCGGCGGCGGTATTCGGCGGGGGTGGTCGACAGCCGGCGCTGGAAGCAGCGGTGGAGGGTCTTCACGGATCCGAGGCCGCTGGCGGCGGCGACCTGTGGGAGGTCCCGGTCGGTCTCTTCGAGGAGGCGGCGGGCGGCCTCCAACCGGGCCGACTCCACGTAGGCGGCGGGGGTGGTGCCGGTGCGCTGACGGAACAGCCGGGAGAAGTGACGCACGCTCAGGTTCATCCGCGCGGCGAGCGCCTCGGCGGACAGGTCCTCGGCGGGGTGTTCGGCGATCCACCGCCGCAGCTCCTCCACGCGGTCGCCGGCGGGAACCTGGAGGGACAGCGGCACACTGAACTGGCTCTGCCCGCCGGAGCGTTTCACGTACATGACCATCATGCGGGCGCCGGCCAGGGCGAGCGCCTGGCCGTGGTCCTCGGCCACCATGGCCAGGGCCATGTCCATTCCCGAACTGATACCGGCGCAGGTCCACATCCGCCCGGAGCGGATGAAGATGGGGTCCGGGTCGACGTCGATCGCCGGGTGGTCGGCGGCGAGCCGTGCGGCGGTGAGCCAGTGGGTGGTGGCGGGCAGGCCGTCCAGCAGGCCCGCCGCGGCCAGCATGTGGGCGCCGGCGCAGACGGAGCCGGTCCGGCCGGCCCGGGGAGCCGCCCGGCGCAGCCACTGCGTGACCGTGGGGTCGACGACCGCTTCGACCTCCTCGCCGCGCAGGACGACGGCGCCGGAGACCAGCAGGGTGTCCACCCGCCCGGTCACCTCGTCCAGGGTCAGGTCGGCCATCACGCGGACACCGCTCGACGTGCGGATCTCGCCGCCGTCCGCGGTGGCGATCCGCACCAGGTATCCGGGACGGTCTTCGCCGGTCAGCCGGGAGGCGACGGAGAACACCTCGGCCGGTCCGGTGATGTCCAGGAGTTCCACGCCGGGGAAGGCGACGATGACGACGCGGTGCGGGGCGGGCGTGTGCGGTGCGGGCATGCACTGATCATTTCCCCCGGGCCACCGCGTCCGCAATGACGACCTTGTCTCAGATCCGGCCATCGGTCCCGGGGGGCTCGGCATGCGGTGCGCGGCTTGTCGGAGCACGCTGGTGCGGAGGCTGCCTGTCCCCGTCCGGCGGCACCGGCAGGAAGGACCGTCCACCATGTTCGCGAGGCTGAGCACCTACCAGGGATCGCCCCTTCCCGCCGAGGGGGATGTGAGCTCGAAGTCGGAGGCCATCGCCAGTCAGGTCCGCGAGGTGCCCGGTTTCCGGGGCGTCTACTACCTCGTGGACCGGGCCTCGGGCAAGGCCGTGTCGTTGACCTTGTGGGAGGACGAGCCGACGATGCGGGCGAGCGAGGAGCAGGCCGCGCGCATTCGCGAGCAGGCCGCTCAGCAGGAAGGCCAGCGGATCGTCTCGGTCGAACGCTTCGAGGTGGGATTCAGCCACCTGCAGCCGTGACCGCCGCGGGTGTCCTGGTCAGCCTTCCTGAGGGCGGCCGAAGAGGAGGTCGTAGCCCTCGGGCAGCTGGAGCAGGACGGCGCGCATGAGTTCGTCCCCGGCGGCGTCCGCCACGACGCTCAGAACAGCACTGACGTCCCATTTCGCTGTTTCCGTAGTGGCGCCCTCGATCCACGCGGCCGTCGCCCGGACGAACCTCTCGGCGCTCAGCGGTTCCGACGCCTGCAACGGGTTGAGCAGGATCAGGGCGAACGCTTCCGGCAACCGGGCGGCCAGTTCCGCCCGCACCTGACCGACGAGGTGTGCGCCCAAGAGCGCGATGACGACGCGGGCGGCATGTTCGGCCTCTTGCGGCGAGTCGTACGTCCCGCGCTCCTGGATCCGCGTCAGGAATTCGTCCCATTTCATGTGCACCACAGCTGCCCCCAGGGTTGGCTGTCGTCCGGCGGCCGGGCGACGAATCTGTACTATGTCACCTGAGCGATGACAATTTTATATGTCATCGCTTAGGTGACAAATATCCACGGCTTCCATGTCGGTCAGGTGGCCGTGCTGCCCTTGGTGCTGTCGTCGTCGACGATCTCGGCGTCGACGACCTCCTCCTCGTCCGGGCGCGTTCCCTGGCCGGGCGCAGGCCCGCCGCCATCGGGGGCGGACTCCCGGGCCTGGGCGTAGAGGGCGGTGCCGATCTTCTGGGCCGCCGCGCTCGCCCGCTCCAGCGCTGTCCGTATCGCCGGAACGTCCTCGCCCTTGAGCTTCTCCTTCAGCTCGTTGACGGCCGTCTCGACCTCGGTCTTGACGTCGGCCGGCACCTTGTCCTGGTTGTCGCGCAGCAGCCGTTCCGTCTGGTAGACGAGCTGTTCGCCGCTGTTGCGCGTCTCGGCGGCCTCCTTGCGGCGGCGGTCCTCGTCCGCGTGCTCCTCGGCCTCGCGGACCATCCGCTGGATGTCGTCCTTCGGCAGCGAGGAGCCGCCGGTGACCGTCATCTTCTGCTCCCTGCCCGTGCCGAGGTCCTTGGCCGTGACGTGCATGATGCCGTTGGCGTCGATGTCGAAGGAGACCTCGATCTGCGGGATGCCGCGCGGGGCCGGC
>NZ_JBSFTP010000137.1:0-8901 GCF_053591315.1 Streptomyces sp. NPDC003042 | reverse complement strand
GCAGGCGTCGCCCGCCGGGCCAGGGCTCCCCAGGGTCGCAGGCATCACCCGGCCGGGACCGGGTCAGGCCGGGCCGGGGCCGGACGGAGCCGCAGGGTTGGGCCCTGGGTCCCGTCTGGCGCTGCCCCCCGTACGCCGCCAGTACGAGCCCGTCGCGGCCAGCAGGGCGAGCCCGTAGACGGCGAAGGCCGAGAAGCCGATCCAGCCGACCAGCACCGCATCCGCCGGTGAGGGGAAGTCGCCCGCTCTGACGCTCACCGCCCCGGCCGAGGCCAGCGCCAGGTAGCCGACGCCGAACAGGCCGTACGGCACCAGCGTGCCCACGCCGATCAGCGCGGGCCCGAGCGGAAGCCAGCGCGGGACCCGGCGCCCGCGCAGCCCGGGTATCCACCGCGGGAAGGCCTGCCCCCAGGGCCGGATCAGCCCGAAGAGCAGGAACACCCCGAGCGCGGCCAGCAGTACCGTGCCGTCCAGACCCCAGCGCTCCAGGGTGAGCCAGACACCGGACGCCCCGTTGCGCTCGGACAGCGCCAGCATCCGCGCGCCGCTGACGCCCGCGAAGGTGCCGCCCAGCGCCCAGGTCAGTTTCATCGCCGCGTACGGCGCGAACGCGAGCGTCCCCGCCCAGGCGGCCAGGTGCACCCGCCGCGACCCCGCCGACGGTGGCGGTACGCTCCCCCCTCCCCGCCCCGGCCCCAGGGCGGCGTGCGCGAGCAGCACCGCGCCCAGCAGGCCGAGCGCGTGCAGCCCCGCCGCCGCCTGATCGTCGACGCCCTGGGCGAACAGCAGCCCGACCACGTCCATCAGCAGGCTGAATCCCGCTGCCGCCGACACCCCGCAGGCGGCCCACAGCAGCGCCCTCCGCCGCAGGACCAGCCCGGCCCCGGCCACGGCGGCCGCCCCGGCCAGGCCCCAGGCGAGCAGCGGCGGCCCCGCCCCCAGCAGGGCGGCCCCGAGCGCGAGGCCGCCCGTACCGGTAGCCCAAATTCCACACATCGCAGCGGCATTCGGTCTCATGCGCCGAGCTTCGCGCCCGCCGCCGCCCGGCACGTCGGCCTCCGGGCCGATCCCTCGCCGCCCCGCTCCCCCATCAGGGGGACGGCGGGGATCAGCCGGCTTCCTCCCGGTACGCCGCCGCCTCTTCCAGGTCCAGGCGCCGCAGCAGGTCCCGCAGCATCTCGTCGTCGATCCGCCGCTCGTCGCGCAGCGCCACGAACACCTCCCGCTCCGCCCCGATCATCTCCCGCGCGAGCCGCCGGTAGATGTCGTCCGCCGACTCCCCCGTCACCGGGTTGACCTCGCCCAGCCGCTCCCACACCGCGTTGCGCCGCCGCTCCAGCACCGTCCGCAGCCGGTCCGCGAGCGGTGGTGGCAGGGTGGCGTTGGCCGGGTCCTCCAGCAGTTCCGCCAGCCGTTCCTCCGCCGCCCGCGAGGCCTGGCTCTGCGCCTGCGCCTCCGCCAGCGTCTCGGCCCGTACGTCCTTCGGCGGCAGCTTCAGCAGCCGGATCAGCGGCGGCAGCGTGAGCCCCTGCACCACCAGCGTCCCGATGACCGTCGTGAAGGTCAGGTACAGGATGAGATTGCGGTGCGGCACCGACATCGGCACGGAGAAGGCGATCGCCAGCGAGACGACCCCCCGCATCCCGGCCCATCCCACGATCACCGGCGCCTTCCAGTTGGTCTCCGGCTCCCGCTCGCGGATCCGCTCGGACACCCACCGCGGCACGAAGGTCGCCGGGAACACCCACAGGAACCGGGCCACGACCACCGCGAGGAACACCACGACCGCGTACCAGGCCGCGGCCACGCCCTCGTACTCGCCCAGCCCCTTCAGGACGACCGGCAGTTGGAGCCCGATCAGGGCGAAGACCACCGACTCCAGGACGAAGGCGATCACCTTCCACACCGCCGCCTCCTGGAGCCGCGTGGCGAAGTCGACCTGCCAGTTGCGGTGCCCGAGGTACAGGGCCACGACGACGACCGCCAGCACGCCGGACGCGTGCACCTGCTCGGCCGCCGCGTACGCCGCGAAGGGGATCAGCAGCGACAGCGTGTTCTTGAGCAGGGGATCCTTCAGCCGCTTGCGCAGCTGGTGGATCGGGACCATCAGCAGCAGCCCCACGCCGACCCCGCCCACGGACGCCAGCAGGAACTCCGCGATCCCGCCCGCCCAGCCGGCGCTGACCCCGACGGCCGCCGCCAGGGCCACCTTGTAGGCGGTGATGGCGGTGGCGTCGTTCACCAGGGACTCGCCCTGGAGGATGGTCGTCAGCCGGTTCGGCAGCCCGAGCTTGCGCGCGATGGCCGTCGCCGCGACCGCGTCCGGCGGGGCGATGACCGCGCCCAGCACCAGCGCCACCGGCAGGGACAGCCCCGGCACCACCAGGTACGCCGCGTACCCGACGGCGACCGTCGCGAAGAGCACGTACCCGACCGACAGCAACGCGACGGGCCGTACGTTGGCCCGTAGGTCCAGGTACGAGCTGTCCACGGCGGCGGTGTGCAGCAGCGGCGGAAGCAGCAGCGGCAGCACGATGTGCGGGTCGAGGGCGTACGCGGGCACGCCCGGGACGTACGCGGCGATCAGCCCGGCCGCGACGAGCAGCAGCGGCGCGGGCACCGGCGTCCGCCGGGCGAGTCCCGCGACGGCGGCGCTCCCCGCCACCAGGGCCACCAGTGGCCATACCTCCATCGAAGATCCGCCCTCACTCGTCGGCCGCCCGTACGCTGGCAATCATGAGCGAGTGCACCCACGTTGCCGACCTGCCGCGCCCCGAGCCTGTCCCGCATGCGCTGACCTGCCCCGAATGTCTGGTGCTCGACAGCCATCCCGTACAGCTGCGCATGTGCCTCTGGTGCGGATACGTGGGCTGCTGCGACTCCTCGCCCTACCGGCACGCGACCGGGCACCATCGGGAGACCGGCCATCCGGTGATGCGGAGCTTCGAACCGGGCGGGACCTGGCGCTGGTGTTTCGTCGACGGTTCGATCGTCTGAAGCGGGGTAGGTCCACCCTCCGCCGGTTCCCCAGAATTGGACCCGCAGCCCCCTAGCCACTGTGCGTACCCATGGGCTTACCATCGGTCACTGGACAGAGGCATGGCCGGCCGGGGGTGCTCCGAAGAGGGCTCCATGAGGGGTGCCGCGACACGATCGCCCGGATCGCGATAGCGTCACCGGCGAACAGAGCTCGTACCACCTTGGAGGTGAGGGTGTCCCACATCGCAGGCGAGCCCGGGACCCAGGACTTCGTGGAAGTCCGGCTGCCGGCTGAGGGTGCCTACCTGTCGGTGCTGCGAACGGCCACGGCCGGACTCGCGGCACGTTTGGACTTCACCCTCGACGAGATCGAAGACCTCCGCATCGCGGTGGACGAGGCCTGCGCGATCCTGCTTCAGCAGGCCGTGCCCGGCTCCGTCCTCAGCTGCGTCTTCCGGCTGGTGGACGATTCGCTGGAGGTGACCGTCTCGGCACCGACCACCGACGGCCGCGCACCGGAGCGCGACACGTTCGCGTGGACGGTCCTGTCGGCGCTGGCCGGCAAGGTCGAGGCCACGGTCGAGGAGGACCGGACAGTGAGCATCAGCCTCTACAAACAGCGCGGCGCGGGGCCAGGCCCGGCGTGAGCGGCGGGGAGATCCCGGTGCGGGGCGGGGATCGGCCCCGGGTACGGCACGAGGTCGACGGCGGCATCCCGGAGCAGCAGCACGCCCGGCCGCACCCGGCTGACGCGGATGCGGAAGACGGCTTTTTGGACTCGGCGGAGCGACGGGCGGGCCCTATGAGCGAGAACCAGTACGAGCAACCACAGCCACCGGAGGCCACTGCCACGGTCCCGGCGGCTCCGGCGCAGACACCGGCTCCGCCCTTGGCGCTGCCGGACCCGCGCGACCGCAGCGGCGCGCGGGCGCTGTTCTTCGAGCTGCGGGAGCTGCCCGAGGGCTCGGCGGAACGGGCGGAGCTGCGCAACCGGCTGGTCCGGATGCACCTGCCGCTGGTCGAACACCTGGCTCGGCGGTTCCGCAACCGCGGTGAGCCGCTGGACGACCTGACCCAGGTCGCCACCATCGGCCTGATCAAGTCGGTGGACCGGTTCGATCCGGACCGCGGGGTCGAGTTCTCGACGTACGCCACGCCCACCGTGGTGGGCGAGATCAAACGGCACTTCCGTGACAAGGGCTGGGCGGTGCGGGTACCCCGGCGCCTCCAGGAGCTGCGGCTCTCGTTGACCACGGCCACGGCGGAACTGTCGCAGCAGCACGGCCGCTCCCCCACCGTGCACGAGCTGGCCGAGCGGCTCGGCATCTCCGAGGAGGAGGTGCTGGAGGGGCTGGAATCGGCCAATGCCTACAGCACGCTCTCCCTGGACGTGCCGGACACGGACGACGAGTCGCCGGCGGTCGCGGACACGCTGGGGTCGGAGGACGAGGCGCTGGAGGGCGTCGAGTACCGGGAGTCCCTCAAGCCGCTGCTGGAGGGGCTGCCTCCGCGGGAGAAGCGGATCCTGTTGCTCCGGTTCTTCGGCAACATGACGCAGTCGCAGATCGCGCAGGAGGTCGGCATCTCCCAGATGCACGTCTCCCGCCTGCTGGCCCGCACCTTGGCCCAGCTGCGCGAGAAGCTCCTCGTCGAGGAGTAGGAAGCCAGGACGTACGTACGCGATGGACGGACTATCGGGCCTGTTCCCCGGGCCCGATGCCGAGCGCCTCGGTCGCCGTCGGATTCACCAGGAGCGCTACGACGGCCACCGCGGCCAGGGCCAGCGCCACGGCGGCGGCGATCATCGCGCCGCCGGTGGTCCACAGGGTCCAGGCCACCGGCATGGCCATCAGCTGGGTGATCAACGCCGGGCCGCGGCTCCAGCGGCGGCCCCGGCGCAGTCCGCGCGCCGCGACGAGCGGCAGTGCGGCGAGCGCGAGCAGGGTCAGCCCGCCGGTCTCGGCCTGCTGGGGGGAGTCCGGGTTCCCGGCGATGCCGACGAACAGCATGTAGACGCCGAGGCCGGCCAGGGCCAGGCCCTCCAGCGCGGTCAGCGCGGCGGCGGCGGTGAGCCGGCCGGGCAGCGCGCCGGGCTCGGCGGCTGCCGCTGCTGCGGTGTCGGTGGTGGCGGCGGGGGCTTTCGGGCGCGGCTTCTTACTCACCCCAGCAGGGTAGCCGCGCCCTGCGGACCCCGTACGGGACGGTCGGTAGGGGGCGCATATGCGGGGGTGGGTACTCTGGCGCTCATGCGTGCACTTCTCGTGGCCAACCCAGCAGCGACGACCACCAGTGCGCGCACGCGCGACGTCTTGACCCATGCCCTCGCCAGCGAGATGAAGCTGGAGGCGGTGACCACCGAGTACCGGGGACACGCCCGGGACCTGGGCCGCAGGGCGGCGCACCAGGGTCTCGACCTCGTGGTGGCCCTCGGCGGCGACGGCACCGTCAACGAGGTCGTCAACGGATTGCTGCACGACGGCCCCGATCCGGACCGGCTGCCGAAGCTGGCGGTGGTCCCCGGCGGCTCCACGAACGTGTTCGCCCGTGCGCTCGGGCTGCCCAACGACGCGGTCGAGGCGACCGGCGCCCTGCTGGACGCCCTGCGGGAGCAGCGCGAGCGGACGGTCGGGCTGGGCCTGGCCGCCGGCACGCCGGGCTCCTCGGACGAGTCGGTTCCGGCGCGCTGGTTCACGTTCTGCGCGGGTTTCGGCTTCGACGCGGGAGTGGTGGGGCGGGTCGAGCAGCAGCGCGAACGCGGCAAGCGTTCGACACACGCCCTGTACGTGCGACAGCTCATGCGCCAGTTCTGGGACGAGCCGAACCGCCGGCACGGCACGGTCACGCTGGAGCGCCCGGGCCAGGACCCGGTGTCGGGGCTGGTGCTGTCGATAGTCTGCAACACCTCGCCCTGGACGTATCTGGGCAATCGCCCGCTCTACGCGTCTCCGGAGGCGTCGTTCGATACCGCGCTTGACGTACTGGCGCTCGACCGTTTGTCAACTCCGGCGGTCGCCCGGTACGCCACACAGCTCCTGACCTCGACTCCTGAGCGCGGCCCGCAGGGCAAGCATGCGCTGTCCCTGCACGATCTGACGGACTTCACCTTGCATTCGAAGGTTCCGCTGCCTTTCCAGATGGACGGCGATCACCTCGGAGTGCGCACCAGCGTTCGGTTCACAGGCGTACGCCGTGCACTGCGTGTGATTGTGTGAGTGGATGACCCCAAACTCCTTTCACTCGAACGTTTACACGCCAGTACACCCCTAGGAACTAGGGCTGTGACCTACTAGACACCGACGAATCCAAAAAAACTTTCCGGAAGGGGTTGTATCCCCGTCCGAGGTTTGCGAATCTCTACATGGCGATCGGGACAGCCCGCAGAACCGGCACCCACACAGACCGCCAGAACCCCTCAACGAATCTTGGACCGCACCGGGCAACTGGGCGTCGGCCCTTCCCTCACGGGGGGATTCGTGAAAGCGTTCACATTCACAAGCAATCTGCATGTCACACAAGAGAGGTAGCAGCCATGGACTGGCGTCACAACGCCGTTTGTCGTGAGGAAGACCCGGAGCTGTTCTTCCCCATCGGCAACACCGGTCCTGCGCTGCTGCAGATCGAGGAAGCCAAGGCCGTCTGCCGCCGCTGCCCCGTCATGGAGCAGTGCCTGCAGTGGGCGCTCGAGTCCGGTCAGGACTCCGGTGTCTGGGGCGGTCTCAGCGAGGACGAGCGCCGCGCCATGAAGCGCCGCGCGGCTCGCAACCGGGCGCGCAACGCAAGCGCCTGACGTCGACTTTCGAGCCTCGAGCCGCAGCGCGTAGTACCCAAAGCAGCGCTCAGCAACGTGCTCTTGAGCCCCGGACCGGGAACATTCGGTCCGGGGCTCAGTGCTGTTCCCGGCAGATCCCGTCACACTGGGTGACGGGTCCGCTGACGGATTCGCGGACTACTTCTGCGGGCTGGCCGGTATGTCGAGGACGACCCTGGTGCCGCGCGGCTCCGCGCGGACCATGTCGAAGGTGCCGCCCAGCTCCCCCTCCACGAGGGTGCGGACGATCTGCAGCCCGAGATTGCCGGCCCGCTGGGGGTCGAACCCCTCGGGCAGACCGCATCCGTCGTCGGCCACCGTGATCAGCAGCCGCGCGTCGGCGCGGCCGGTGCCGGAGCGGGCGGCGGACACCTCGACCGTGCCGCCCTCCCCCTGGGTGAACGCGTGTTCCAGGGCGTTCTGCAGCACCTCGGTCAGCACCATCGACAGCGGAGTGGCGACCTCCGCGTCCAGGATTCCGAACCGGCCGGTGCGCCGGCAGTCCACCTTGCCCGGGGAGATCTCCGAGACCATCGCGATCACGCGGTCGGCGATCTCGTCGAACTCCACCCGCTCGTCGAGGTTCTGAGAGAGCGTCTCGTGCACGATCGCGATCGAACCGACGCGGCGCACCGCCTCGTTCAGCGCCTCGCGGCCGGTCTCCGAATCCATCCGGCGCGCCTGGAGCCGCAACAGGGCTGCCACCGTCTGGAGGTTGTTCTTCACCCGGTGGTGGATCTCCCGGATGGTCGCGTCCTTGGTGATCAGTTCACGTTCGCGACGGCGCAGTTCCGTGACGTCGCGGCACAGCACGAGGGAACCGATGCGGATTCCCTTGGGCTTGAGCGGGATGGCGCGCACCTGGATGACTCCGCCGTTGCCCTCGACCTCGGTCTCGCGGGGGGCCCAGCCGCTGGCGATCTTGACGATGGCCTCGTCCACCGGGCCCCGCGTGGGGGCGAGTTCGGCGGTGGTGTCGCCCAGGTGCTGGCCGACCAGGTCGGAGGCGAGGCCGAGGCGGTGGTAGGCGGAGAGCGCGTTCGGAGAGGCGTACGTCACCACGCCGTCGGCGTCGAGGCGGATCAGGCCGTCGCCGACGCGCGGGGAGGCGTCCATGTCGACCTGCTGGCCGGGGAACGGGAAGGAGCCCGCCGCGATCATCTGGGCCAGGTCGGAGGCGGACTGGAGGTAGGTCAGCTCCAGCCGGCTCGGTGTACGCACAGTGAGCAGATTGGTGTTGCGGGCGATCACGCCCAGGACCCTGCCCTCGCGGCGCACGGGGATCGACTCGACGCGGACCGGCACTTCCTCGCGCCACTCCGGGTCGCCCTCGCGCACGATGCGGCCCTCGTCGAGGGCGGCGTCGAGCAGCGGGCGGCGGCCGCGCGGGACCAGGTGGCCGACCATGTCGTCCTGGTACGAGGTCGGGCCGGTGTTGGGCCGCATCTGGGCGACGGAGACGTACCGGGTGCCGTCCAGGGTGGGCACCCACAGCACGAGGTCCGCGAAGGAGAGGTCGGAGAGCAGCTGCCACTCCGAGACCAGCAGGTGGAGCCACTCCAGGTCGGTTTCACTGAGAGCGGTGTGCTGGCGTACGAGGTCGTTCATGGAGGGCACGTGGCGAGCGTACCCCGGGTAGCTCATGACTTTCCCCACGGCAAATACCGAAGAGTATCCAGGAGGGCGGGAGTCCGCGTACTGTTGGAGGAAGTGACGGGATCGCAGGCCCCGTCTTTGGATAGACAGAACAGATTGGTCTAGTCCACAATTGCACTCAAGCTTCCGCCCTCCCCGCACAGGAGGACGGATCGAGGTAACCGCGCGCTCTGCCCTGACCGCGCAGGCACCTCTCACCGGCCGCCGGGAACCGCACACCCGCCGGCCGTAAGTACTCCGGGCTGCGGTGCCGGACGGGCTGAGGGTCCCGTCCCGGCACCGTGGCCCTGAGGAATTTCTGGGCCCCGTCCCAAGTCGGCCCCACCCCGCCACCCCAAGTCGGCCCCGCCCCAAGTCAGCGCGGCACTAGGTCGTGTCGTCAAAGTCCCTCCTGGCCGGTGGGGCCTGGCACGCACGCTCATCCCCCAGCCTCCGGCCGGGGGGACCCCCAGGTTGTC
>NZ_JBSFTP010000136.1:0-9845 GCF_053591315.1 Streptomyces sp. NPDC003042 | reverse complement strand
GTGGCGTAGTTTCATGGGGGGCGGCGGAGGGGCGGCCCCCGCCGGGGCCTGGACGGCCGGCGGCGCGGGGGTCGCGGCCCCCGCGCCCGCCGCCGGGGCGACCGCCACGCCGGCGACCGGCCGGAGCGTCGCCGTCCTCGGCGGCGGGGTGGCCGGTCTGACCGCAGCGCACGAACTCGCCGAGCGCGGGTACAACGTCACCGTGTACGAACGCCGCGCACTCGGCGGCAAGGCCCGCAGCATGGACGTGCCCGGCACCGCCCGGGGCGGCCGCCGCCCGCTGCCCGCCGAGCACGGCTTCCGCTTCATCCCCGGCATCTACCACAACCTCCCCGACACGATGCGGCGCATTCCCTTCCCCGGCAACGCCAACGGGGTGTGGGACAACCTTGTCGCGCCGCCCGAAATGATGTTCGCCCGCGCGGGCGGCCGCGAGGACCTGCGCGCGCCCATCCCGTGGCCGGAGCACTCCCCCGCCGAGCTGACGCCCGACGAGCTGCGGCGCGCCCTGACCGGCATCCTGCAGTCACTGGTCCGCCTCCCCCCGCACGAGACGGCGTACTTCGTCGACCGCGTGCTCGTCTTCCTCACCAGCTGCGACGAGCGCCGCAACGAGGTGTGGGAGCGCACTCCTTGGTGGGACTTCGTGCGCGCCGCGCGGATGTCCCACGAGTACCAGCGCATCCTCGCCGTCGGCATCACCCGCAACATCGTGGCGACCAAGGCGGAGGAGGCCTCCACCCGTACGGTCGGCGCCCTCGGCGAGGCCTTCGTCTTCAACCTGCTGGGCCGCGGCGCGGACGGCCCGCCGGACCGGATCCTCAACCTGCCGACCAACGAGGCCTGGATCGATCCGTGGGAGACCCATCTGCGCGCGCTGGGCGTGGAGTTCAAGATCGGCTGGACCGTACGCGAGGTGCGCTACGGCGACGGCCGGGTGAGCGGGGTCCTGATGGAGGATCCGGCCGGCGCGCGGCACACCGTCACCGCCGACCACTACGTCTCGGCCCTGCCCGTCGAACACGCCCGCCGCACCTGGAGCGCGGCGCTGCGCGCGGCCGATCCGATGCTGGGGCGCTGCGACAAGCTGAGGACGGACTGGATGACCGGCATCCAGTTCTATCTCACCGAGCGCGCGCCGCTCGTGCACGGACACGTCAACTGCATCGACTCGCCCTGGTCGTTGACGGCGATCCAGCAGGCCGAGCACTGGCCCGCGCGCGACTTCCCGGCCGACTACGGCGACGGCGTGGCGGTGGACTGCCTGTCGGTGGACATCTCGGAGTGGGACAAGCCCGGGATCCTGTACGGGAAGACGGCCAAGCGGTGCACGCGCGAGGAGGTGGCGCGCGAGGTGTGGGCGCAGCTGAAGGCCTCGCTCAACGACACCGGGAAGACCCTGCTCACCGACCGCACCCTGCACTCCTGGTTCCTGGACCCGGGGGTGGACGGGCTCGGCACGCCGAACCCCACCAACCAGGACGAGTTGCTGATCCACCCGACCGGCACCTTCCACAACCGCCCGAGCGCGGGCACCCGGGTCCCGAACTTCTTCCTCAGCGGGGACTACGTGGCGGTGGACATCGACCTGGCGACGATGGAGGGCGCCAACGCGTCGGCCCGGGCAGCGGTCAACGCCCTGCTGGAGCGTGAGGGTTCGGTGGCGGCGCGGTGCGTGGTCACGCCGATGTACCGGGCCCCGGAGCTGGAGTCCGCCAAGCGGCACGACCTGTGGCGCTACCGTCTCGGCCTGCGAAACGTCTTCGACCTGGGCTGACCGCGACCCGGCCCGCTCGGCTACCGTCGGTCCATGACGACTGCGCGTGTGGGTGCGCTGCTGCGCACCTGGCGGGAGCGGCGCGGTATCAGCCAGCTGGAGCTGGCGGGCCGCGCCGACTCGTCTTCCCGCCACATCAGCTTCGTGGAGACCGGACGCTCCCGGCCGAGCGAGGAGATGGTGCTGCGGCTCGCGGACCGGCTCGACGTGCCGGTACGGGACCGCAACGCGCTGCTGGTGGCGGCCGGTTACGCACCGCGGTACGCGCACACCCCGCTCGACGCGCCGGCGATGGCCGCCCTGCGCGAGGGCCTGGAGCGGCTGCTGACCGGCTACGAACCGTATCCGGCCATGATCGTGGACGGGACGTACCAGGTGATCGCCGCCAACCGGGGCGTCACCATGCTGCTGGACGGGCTGCCGGAACACCTGCTGACACCGCCGCTGAACGCGATGCGGATCACCTTGCACCCCGAGGGGCTGGCTCCGCGGATCCACAACCTCAAGGAGTGGCGCGGGCACCTGCTGGCCCAGATGGAACGGCAGATCGCGCTCGCCCGCTCCGAGGAGCTGCGCACGCTGTACGAGGAGGTGTCGGCCTACCCGGTGCCGGACCGCCCTAGCGACACGGAACCGCGGGAGCCCGTACCGTACTTCGCCCTGCCGCTGGTGATCGAGCACGACGGGCAGCTGCTGTCCTTCGTCTCGTCGATCTCCACCTTCAACACACCGATGGACGTGACGGTCGCCGAGTTGGCCATCGAGACGATGCTCCCGGCCGACCCGGCGACGGTGAAGTACCTGCGCTCACTGGCGCCCTGACCCGGCCGCGCGCAGCGCCAGCTGCTGGAGGAGCGCGAAGGAGGCGACGGTGAGCGCCTGCACAGGGATCCACACCCCGCCCGCCGTGGTCGGCGGGAGCCAGAGCGCGAGCGCGGCCAGGCTGAGGGCCGCCCAGGCGTAGTTGGCCTCGATGACGAGCTTCACCGGGAAGGCGGCGGGCCTCGGGCGGGAGGCGAGCAGGCCTACGCCCGCGCCGAAGAGGGCGAGGAAGACGCCGAGGGCGAGCAGGGTCGTCGGGTCGACGCCGAGCAGCCGTCCGAGCGGGGCCGGGAAGGCGGCGTAGGCGAGGCCGTTGCCGGTGGTGACGACGGCGTCGAGGGCGAGGAAGCGGCGCAGCGCGGTGTGCGGGACGGTGGTGCGGGCGATGCTGCCGAGCAGGGTCGCGGACATGGCGGTCAGCCTCCATCGGGGTCGAATGCGCTGGTGGACACGGGTTCCGGAGCCGAGTGCGCGGCCCCGGAGCCCGATGAGTCCACTGTGCCGACCGGCCCTCGCGCGGTCGATTACCTCCGGGGTCATGCGGAGTCATGCCGAGGTCGTGCCGGGCTCGGGGCCCGGCGCCCACCATCCGGACACCAACCTTCTTTGAGTCGTACGGCAGGAAATGTTGGGGATGCGCTGGTTCGGGGCGGGCACGGAGGCTAGGCTTCACAGGCCCGACCACTCGAACACCTTCTCGACATACGGAGAAATCCCCGGTGCGAGCCGCCGCCCGACCCGACCTCAGCGCGGCCTGGGGCCGTGTCGTGGAGCTGGCGGAGCAGCGCGGACAGGATCCGGCCGAGGTACTCGCGGTGGAGCGGCTCGGCCACCTCTCCGGGGTCGAACCGGAGGTGATCCACCGGGTGGTTGCGGGCACCGCGGCCGAAATGCCGCTGGAACGACGGGTGCACCAGCGGTTCCTGCGGCTGCGCGCCACCCGCCGCGACAGGCACGGCCGGGAGTGGTCCCTGGCCGCCATCGCCGAGGACTTCCACGCGCCCGGCGCCTCCCTGGGCCCGCTCAACGCGGGCACCGGCCTGCCCCGGCTCGGCCACGCGGCGGGCGTACAGCGCTTCTTCGGGGTCTACGCCGGCTTCCTGCTGGCCGACAGCAAGAGCGCCGTGGAGCGGGCCCTCGCCACCCACGGTCCGGACGCCACAGCCGGCCCCTCCGCCACGGACGACCTCGAACGCCTCTCCCACCTCAGCGGCCTCACCCCCGACGCCATCCGTCTCACCCTCGACGGGCATCCGCCGCGACTGCCGCTCAAGGAGCAGGTGCGCCTGCGCTTCGAGCACCTGCGCCGGACCCGTCCGCGGCCCGACGGCCGGCCGTACTCCCTGACGGCCATCGCCCGATCCTTCGACGCGTCAGGGCAGTCCCTGACCCGCCTCGCCCAGGGTGAGGGCCTGCCCAATCTCGTCGCGGCCGCCGGGATCCAGCGGTTCTACGGCGTCGAGGGCGGCTTCCTGCTGGCCGACGACACCGAGGCACTGGCCCGCGTACTCGCCGGGATCGAGCGGGAGTTGCGCGCCGCCGAGCCGCAGTACGAGAACCCGATGCTCGCGGTGCTGCGCGCGCACGACGTACGGAGCATCGTGACGCGGGCCGGGCAGCTCTCCCCGGCGGGCTGGAAGTCGCTCGCCGACCACCTCGACCAACTGCTCGCGCGGGAGGGCCGTACGGACCGTTCAGCAGAGGGGGAAGCACCATGAGGACCACAGGCACCCCGCGCGGGCCCGGCGCCGACCGGCCGGCGGAGCTGCTCCGCTCGTACACCGGACGGGACCGCGTCATCCGGCAGGCGGGCGCCCGCGCCGACCGGGAGGATCCGGCGGAGATCCACGCCGAGACCTTCGGCCCGCACCTCGGCAGGAGCCGCCCCGCAGCGCGCCGTACGCGCCGAGCCGCCCCCGGCCGTCCGGCCTTCATCGTCTACGCCGCGAGCTGACGTCCGCGCGGCCCGAAAGAGAGCACCACACGATGACCCAGTCCTCCCCGCCCCGCAGCGCCGTCGTCATCGGCGGCAGCATGGCCGGTCTCCTCGCGGCCGCCGTACTCGCCGAACACGCGTCGGTCACGATCATCGACGCCGACACGCTGCCCGACAGCCCGGCGCCCCGGCGCGGACTCCCCCAGGGCCGGCACGTCCACGTCATGTGGTCGGGCGGCGCGCGCGCCATCGAGGAGATCCTGCCCGGCATCACCGAGGACTGGACGGCGGCCGGGGCGCTGCGCCGCAGTCTGCCCACCGACCTGGTCAGCATGACCGCCCAGGGCTGGATCCCACGCGGCGGGGAGAAGCAGTTCAACATCTCCTGCAGCCGCGACCTGCTCGACTCGGTGGTCCGCACCCGGGTCACCGCCCTCCCGGGGGTCTCGACCCTCCAGCGGAGCCGGGTACGGGGCCTGGCGGGCACGGCCGCCCGGATCACCGGCGTACGCGTCGACACCCCCGAGGAGGAGAACCGGCTGATCACCGCCGATCTCGTCGTCGACGCCAGCGGACGCGGATCGCGGGCCCTGACCTGGCTGAAGGCCCTCGGCGTGAGCGGCTTGCGCCAGTCCGCGGTCGACTCCGGCCTGGTCTACGCCACCCGCCTCTTCGAAGCGCCCGCCGGCGCCCACGCACTCGGCTTCCCGATCGTCAACGTCCAGTCGGACCCCCGGGTGCCGGTGCCCGGCCGGACGGCGACGATCGTCCCGATCGAGAACGGCCAGTGGCAGGCCACCCTCTCGGGCACCCGGGGCGGCCAGCCGACCAGCGACCCCGACGCCTTCATCCCGTTCGCCAAGGACATCCGGCACCCGGTCGTCGGCGAACTCCTCGAGGGCAGGAAGCCGCTCACGGACGTCGCCGTCACCCAGGGCACCGCGAACCGCCGGATCCACTTCGAGAAGGCGGACCTGCCCGACGGCTTCTTCGCCGTCGGCGACTCCGTGGCCACCTTCAACCCGATCTACGGGCAGGGCATGACGGTCGCCGCCCAGGGACTGCTCGCCGTCCGCGGCCTCCTGCGCGCCCAGGGTCTCGCCCGGCCCGGCTTCGGCAACGCGGCGCAGCGGGCGCTCGCCCCGCAGGTGGCCACCGCCTGGGACCTCGCCACCTCGCAGGACATCCTCTACCCGGGCGCCACCGGCATGAAGCCGAAGCCCGGCTCGGGTCTGCTGGACGCCTACGTGAGCCGGCTGGTGACCGGGGCCACCACCCAGGAGCCGCTCACCGCCGCCTTCTTCGAGGTCATCACCATGACCAGCCCGCCCAGCCACTGGTTGCGCCCGGAGGTGGTGTGGCGTGTGCTGCGGGCCTCCGCGAAGGGCGCCCTGAAGGCGCCGCCGCTCACCGCGGCCGAGCGGGCCGTGGCCGGGCTCGACGAGACCGGCCACACCGATCAGGTCGACCCTGCCGGCCGTTCCCGGTGAAGGACGGCCCCCGTTCGACGAGGGGCGCCCCGGGCCCGCGTGACCCGGGGCGCGGGGCGTGGGGGCTCAGAGGTCCGCGAGGTCCAGCCCGGCCTGCGCCGCGGCCGCCTGGACGGTCTGCTCCAGCAGGACGGCGATGGTCATCGGCCCGACACCGCCGGGCACGGGCGTGATCAGGGAGGCGCGGGCGGCGGCCGACTCGAAGTGGACGTCGCCGACGTTGCCCTCGTTGTACCCGGCGTCCAGCACGACCGCGCCCGGCTTGATGTCCTCGCCCCGGATGAACTCGGCCTTGCCGACGGCGGCGACCAGCACATCCGCCTGGCGCACGATGGAGGGCAGGTCCTGGGTACGGGAGTGGCAGTAGGTGACGGTGGCGTTCTGCTCCAGCAGCAGCATCCCCGCCGGCTTGCCGAGGATCGCGCTGCGCCCGACCACGACGGCGTGCTTGCCGGTGAGGTCCACGTCGTAGGCGGCGAGCAGGCGCATGATGCCGCCGGGGGTGCAGGAGACGAAGCCGGGCAGCCCGAAGCCCATGGCGGCGAAGGAGTGCATGGTGACCCCGTCGACGTCCTTGCCGGGGGCGATGGCCTCGAAGGCGGCGCGCTCGTCGATGTGGTGCGGGACGGGGTGCTGGAGCAGGATGCCGCTGATCCGCGGGTCCTCGGAGAGTGCGGTGAGGGTGGCCACCAGCTCCTCGGTGGTCGTCGCGGCGGGCAGCTCCACGTGGCGGGAGGTGATGCCGGCCTTGGCGCAACGGTTCTGCTTCATGCGTACGTAGGTGACGGACGCGGGGTCCTCGCCGACGAGGACGGTGGCGAGACAGGGGGCGGTGCCGGTGCGCTCGGTGATCTTGGCCGCGTAGGCGGCGGTCCGCTCCGCGATGCGACGGGCGACGGCGGTGCCGTCCATCAGCCGGGCGGACGCGGTGGCAGGGGCAGGGGCAGGGGCAGTCGTCACGGGGTCTCCTGAACGTCGCTGCGGATCGCGGTTCGCCCAGGCGCGCGGCAGTCGACGTACACGCGGTACGCCGGGCCGCTCCCCGGTGGTGATCCACCCGAACGCCAGTCACGGCCCGCCGCCCACTGTAGTCGACGCATCCGGTGGTTGACCGGGGCCCGCCCTGGGACGATGGGAGACATGACGCGCACCTTCGACCATCTCGTCGCCGAGGCCGAATCCGTGTCCGTGGACGGCTGGGACTTCTCGTGGCTCGACGGCCGGGCCACCGAGCAGCGGCCCTCCTGGGGGTACCAGCGGCTGCTGGCCGATCGGCTGGCCAAGGTCCGCTCCGTCCTGGACATCCAGACCGGCGGCGGCGAGGTCCTCGCCGGGGCCGGGCCCCTTCCGCCGCTGACGGTTGCCACGGAGTCCTGGCCGCCGAACATCGCCAAGGCCACCCGGCTGCTGCACCCGCTGGGCGCGGTCGTGGTCGCCGACACCGACGAGCCACCGCTGCCCTTCGGCGACGAGGCCTTCGAGCTGGTCACCAGCCGGCACCCGGTGACCATCTGGTGGGACGAGATCGCCCGGGTGCTGGAACGGGGCGGCACCTACCTCTCCCAGCAGGTCGGTCCGGCCAGCGTCTTCGAGCTCGTCGAGTACTTCCTCGGCCCGCAGCCGGAGGAGGTCCGGCGCGGCCGGCACCCCGACGACGCTGTCGCCGACGCCTCGAAGGCCGGCCTCGAAGTCGTCGATCTGCGCTCCGAGCGACTGCGGACGGAGTTCCACGACATCGGAGCCGTGATCTACTTTCTCCGGAAGGTGATCTGGATGGTGCCCGGCTTCACGGTCGGGCAGTACCGGGACCGGTTGCGCGAGCTGCACGAACAGATCGAACGCGAAGGCCCGTTCGTCGCGCACACCGCCCGCTTCCTCATCGAGGCCCGCAAAACGGGCTGATCGGGAAGGCGGATGGGAACCGGATCGGGGCGGACGCGTCCGCCTCGAAATCCGTTGCGCGGGCACAGCGTGGCGCAGGTCACTCAATTCAGCGCGTAACGAATCTACTCGGGCGTGCGATGAACCGACAGGCGTCCTCGTGCGGCCCGGAATACAGACCCCCCTCGGGTCTGTTTCCCAAGTTCGCGCGATGATGTCCCGCTCACCCTATTTGTTCGCAACGAGAGGCTCCTTGTGTCGCTCAGCCCGTCCCGTACGTTCCCTCCGGAGATCGCCGAATCGGAGGCCCTCGTCGCGCTCGTCGAGCGCGGCCGCGAGCAGGGTCACATCAACGGTGACGATGTGCGCCAGGCCTTCGAGGCCGGCCGCATCCCGGTGGACCAGTGGAAGCGGGTCCTGCGCAGCCTGAACCAGGTCCTCGACGAGGAGGGTGTGGCCCTCCACGTCAGCGCCGCCCCCGCGGCCAAGGCTCCGGCCAAGAAGCCCCGCAAGGCAGCCGCCGCCCCGGCCCGCACCGTGACCAAGAAGGCTGTGGCCCCGCCGCGCCCCATCGGCGCGCGCAAGACCGCCGCTCCGGCCACCGCGGCGGCGATATCCGCTTCGCCGGCGGCCGCCACCGAGGACGAGGTGACGGCTGACGCCGCCGCCGAGCCGAAGAAGCGCACGGTCAAGAAGACCGCCGCCAAGAAGGCCACGGCCACCAAGAAGACCGCCGCCACGAAGAAGGGCGCCAAGGACGCCGACGAGGGCGAGACGCCCGCGGTCGGCGAGGACTGGGCTGCCGCCGAGGACATCGCGGACGACGCCGAGGAGGAGGCCCCCAAGGTCGGGGGCACCCAGGGCTTCGTCCTGTCCGACGACGACGAGGACGACGCCCCGGCCCAGACGGTCATGGTGGCCGGTGCCACCGCCGACCCCGTCAAGGACTACCTCAAGCTCATCGGCAAGGTGCCGCTCCTCAACGCCGAGCAGGAGGTCGAGCTCGCCAAGCGCATCGAGGCGGGCCTCTTCTCCGAGTACAAGCTCGAAGAGGAGGAGGACCACAAGCCCGCCTTCAAGCGCGAGCTGGAGATCCTCGTCGAGGACGGCCGCCGCGCCAAGAACCACCTGCTGGAGGCCAACCTCCGTCTCGTGGTCTCCCTGGCCAAGCGCTACACCGGCCGCGGCATGCTCTTCCTGGACCTGATCCAGGAGGGCAACGTCGGTCTGATCCGCGCGGTGGAGAAGTTCGACTACACCAAGGGCTTCAAGTTCTCCACGTACGCGACCTGGTGGATCCGGCAGGCGATCACGCGCGCCATGGCCGACCAGTCGCGCACCATCCGCATCCCCGTGCACATGGTCGAGATCATCAACAAGCTGGCCCGCGTGCAGCGCCAGATGCTCCAGGACCTCGGCCGGGAGCCCACTCCGGAGGAGCTGGGCAAGGAACTCGACATGACCCCCGAGAAGGTCATCGAGGTCCAGAAGTACGGCCGCGAGCCGATCTCCCTGCACACCCCCCTGGGTGAGGAGGGCGACAGCGAGTTCGGTGACCTCATCGAGGACTCCGAGGCGGTCGTCCCGGCCGACGCGGTCTCCTTCACCTTCCTCCAGGAGCAGCTGCAGTCGATCCTGGGCACGCTCTCCGAGCGTGAGGCGGGCGTGGTCTCCATGCGCTACGGCCTGAACGACGGCCAGCCCAAGACCCTGGACGAGATCGGCCGCGTGTACGGGGTCACCCGTGAGCGCATCCGCCAGATCGAGTCCAAGACGATGTCGAAGCTGCGCCACCCGTCGCGCTCGCAGGTGCTGCGCGACTACCTGGACTAAGAGAGCCGGTCCGGCTGGACCGGGACAGCCGGCGGTGAGCGCCACCCCGATACCAAGGCCTCCCAGCAGGCCTGCCGGCAGGAAGATCTGGGCGTACGAGGTCGAG
>NZ_JBSFTP010000135.1:0-9972 GCF_053591315.1 Streptomyces sp. NPDC003042 | reverse complement strand
CCAGGACTCGGCGATGGGCCGGTAGCGGTGAAGGTTGTGCAGCGGGCTGGGACAGGGCGGCAGGGCTCCGCGGCGGAATTCGATGGTCTCGGCAGCCCTTCGGGCCCCGGCTCTGCGCTTCGCTCCGAGCCATGGTCGGCCCTTCGGGCCGGAGTCCTGCGCTTCGCTGCGGACTGGCTCTGGTTCCGCTGCGCTCCACCAGAGCGGGCCTGCTGCGCAGGCCCCAGGGCTCCCGCGCGGAGCGCGGGAGGTGACCCCGTTTCACGGGGTCCGGGCCTCCGGCCCGTTGGGCGGGTCCGCTTCGCTCCCCCACCCTGGGTCTTCCGGCTCCGCCTCCAGACCACGGCCCGCTCCGCGGACCGAGCTGGCAGCAGTGAGGAGGCCTGCCACCGGGCCCTGTGCTCCTCTAGCCCAGGCGGGCCAGCAAGTGGGCATCGAGGAATCCCCGTTCGGAGGCCGGATCGTGGAGCAGCCGGGCGAAGGGGGCGAGCCCGGCTTCGGTCAGCAAGTCGGCGAAGCGGTCCGCCGGCCAGCTGTAGGCGGGGGTCACCTTGTGGTCGAAGCGGACCGGCTCCGGCTCTTCCGTCGCGAAGAAGGAGACCAGGAGCAGGCCTCCGGGCGCCAGGACGCGTACTTGCTCGGCGAGGAGCGCGGGAAGTTCCCCGGGCGGAGTGTGGATCACCGAATAGTGGCACAGCACGCCGCCGAGGACGCCGTCCTCGACCGGCAGGGCCTCCATCCGCGCCTCGTCGAACCGCAACGCCGGATGTGCCCGCCGGGCATGGTCGACCATGCCCGGGGAAAGATCGAGCCCGAAGACGTCCAGGCCCAGATCGTGCAGCATGCCCGTCAGATGTCCAGGACCGCACCCGACATCGGCCACCCGCAGGTTCCCCGTCTCACGCACCAGCTCGGCGAAGGTGCCGATCATGTTCCGCGAGAACGGATGCGTCTCCAACCGATTAGCGAACATCGACGCATACAGCTCGACGACCCCGTCATAGGCCGTCCTCGTCTGCTCCTGGTGGTCCGTCACGGGGAGGAAGCTAACACCGTCCACGGTCAGAGCCGTTCTCCGGCCCCATGCCGACTACACCGGTCAGGGGCGCAGCCTATCTGATTCAATCTGAATCAGAGCTAGACTCTGGAAAGATCATCCCGTACCAGATCCACTGACCGCCGACACCGGTCGTCACAACTCACGTGAGGATCTGCATCACCCTGTCCAGCAAGAACCTCATCACTTGTCACCGTCAAAACCGCAGTGACCTGTCACCAAGCCAAACCGTCTCGAACGCTTCACCAGCACGAACGACACTCCGCGGCAGAACCTCTGCG
Organism: Streptomyces sp. NPDC003042; assembly: GCF_053591315.1. Classification (NCBI taxonomy): domain Bacteria; kingdom Bacillati; phylum Actinomycetota; class Actinomycetes; order Kitasatosporales; family Streptomycetaceae; genus Streptomyces; species Streptomyces sp. NPDC003042. The sequence continues at coordinate 8,634 of NZ_JBSFTP010000135.1, read as the reverse complement.
CCTACTTGAGCTGCCACAGGCCTTCGTCTACGCGGATGCCAGGTAGACCCGGAACTGGCGCTGTGGCCGCATAGAGCACGCGCCGGTCATCTTCCTCATCCATCGCCACACGAAGGCGTTGGCCATCCGCCAAAATCAAAGTCCACAAATCCGGTCGTCGCTCGGTGTCGCCGTACAGCACGTACGCATCGAAGTGGGCAGCGAACCGTTCCGCGAACTGCAGGCGACCAACCCGGTCGACCAACCAACCCTCGATGCTGACGCTAAAACCCATCACGAAGTGACCGAAGACCTCCCGGTACGTACAGAACACCGAGAACACCACGTCCTGCGGGACGTCCCGCAACCCCTCGGCGACGCGGTCCTCATGACCCACGAACAACTGCCACTCGGCGACCTCGAAACAGTCCAGCAGGAACGCCCGCCACTCGCCCTCCGACACCGGACGAGACGAAAGACAGTCATAGCCCGTGGCCTCGGTATCCGTCACCCCTCCACCCTACGTACTACGACAACAGGTCGCGGATGGGCAGGAACTCAGCGCAGGTGGCGAAGCTCTCGCAGACCGTAGTCCGGTGGCAACCAGCCCCTCTTCCGCCTCTCGATGGTCTTTCGCGTATGGGGAGGCGGGTACGGACAGCCCTGCATCAGATCAGGTTCATCCCTGACCCACGCCAGCCCGTAATGGGCGGTACACACAGGCCAGACGGTCGCCGCAGGCTCCTTCGAGCGCGGCGGCGTCCCCCGTCGGCTCCGACGCATCTTGGGCCGCGGCGGCTGAGGCGGGCGCAGCCTGCAGCCCTCGGCGAAAGCCGTCAAGGACGGCAGCCCCTCGCCTCCCAGCGGATCGCTGAACAGCGGCCCACTGGTGTTGGACCCGATCCGCCAGAGGAAAGCGGCCGCCCTCAGCAAGGAGCGTGCCCAGTCGGGAACCGGGTGGGTTATGCAGCCCCGGCGCAGTCCGTGGTCGTGCAGGGTGATGGTCGTGCCGTCCTCGCCGAGGTCTCGGACATGTGCGGTGGCGAGCTGGGTGGTCGAGGCCGCGGTGAACGCGGCCGTCGCGAGCTGAGCCGCCAGGTACGGGTGCGCCGTCGCACGGTGAAGGCGCCAAGCCACCTCCACCTCGGTGACCGGCGGCATCACCGGCGGGAAGAAGTCCCGGTCCGCCGCCAGCGGTGCGGCGCACCGGCACGAGCCGGTTGAGTCGTCGAGGGCCTTGAGGGTGGTCAGGGCGGGCAGGCTGATCCAGCGGTTCCCCAACGGCCGTGCCACTTGCGGTGCCTGGCGTTGCGGGATGGTCGGCTCGGCCTCGGGCAGCAGGGCGGAAGCCTCGGCGACGCTGTGGTCCACCTGCCGCAGCTCGCGCTCCAAAAATGCCCGCATGGCCCGGTGGTGACAGACGAGAACCAGACGGACCCCGGTGCGCCGGCGCAGGGCGAGGAGGTCTCTGAAGCGGTGCGGGGTAAGCAGGTGCGCGCGCAGCAGGGTGAGGTGGGTGATGGGGGTGGCCAGGATCCAGGCGGCGGCGATCGACCAGGCCGGGACCGGGTCGAGGTAGCAGTAGCCGGCCAGGGGGACGGGCTTGCCCAGGGCCGCGAGGATGTCGTAGGCGAGCGCGATCGCCGCGTCGGTCCCCGGGGTCGGATGAACAGTGAGGCGTCCGTGCTGCGGGGCGTGGGATGCCAGGGCCGCCCGGGTGTGGACCACGTCGTCGTACGGGTCCAGAACCACCGTGACCGGCGGAGGGTTCGGGCAGTCCAGCACCTCAGGCCACCACCGGGCGCTGGCGCAGTTTGCTGTAGGACCACCGCAACAGATCCTCGTCCAGGATCCGTCCGGACTCCTTCATCCCGGCGGTCAGGTGATGGGTGATCTTCGCCCAAGCCCGGAAATTGCCGTGTGCGGCCTCGTCATCGCACATGGCGATCAGGTCCGGGTCCGCGTCTGCCCAGACGGGGTGGAACGCCGGGACGACGGTGAGGACCTCCTCCAGCGGCATGGGCTCGATCTCCTGCCACGCGTACACGCGGGACTCCAGCATCGGCTCGCTCTGCAGCATCTCGAAACAGCCGTCGCCGCCCGTGAACACGATCGTCAGGTCCGATCCGATGTCATCCCACAAATAGCGCAGATACTCGAAGCACATCTTCGACAGCCACTGCGCCTCATCACAGACCAGGACGTGCGGCTCCTCCAGGGCGCCCCGCAGCATCCGGTCGAACTCGATCGGCTGCCCCGGCGGGCGGCCCTGCAGGCCCAGGGCGTGGAACAGCTCGTGGCGCAGGTCGCGGGTCGAGGGGCGCGCCCGGAACTGGATCCGGCGCGTCAGCTTCGGCGCGAGCTCACGCAGCGAGGTGTTCACCGCCAACGACTTCCCCCGGCCCGCCTGCCCGTAGATACAGATCATCGCCCTGGCCTCGATCGCAGCACGGATGTTCTCCCGGACCATGAGCAGGGCACGCGTGGAGACCACCTGGGCGCCCGGCAACCGCATGAAATGGTCCTCCCGCTCCCGGGGCAGCCGGCCCTGTCGCTCAGCAGTCACCATCGCTCAACACTCCCCGCTGTCGTTCTTCGCATCGGCCGCTCCAGGCGGCCCGCCGTCGGCTGCCTGCCCGGCGTCCGCCTGCGGGCCGGCCGGCCGGCGAGGGCGGACAACCGGGCGAGCCCAGGAGGCCGGGGGCTCACGGGGAGGGATCAAGTCCGGCAGCGCACGGGCCGCCAGATCCACGGCCCTGGCCCGGGAGATCTCCGCCTCGGCCTGCGAGGAAGTGACCGTGCGCCGCGGACGGGGCACAGCAGCCGTCGTCGTAGCGGTGTAGCGGGCCTTGCGCAGCTTCTCCGCCGCTTTCAGATCCGCTTTCAGCGCGCGGGCCTTCTTCTCCCTGACCGAACTCAGCGCACGGCGCTGCTCCACCGTCGCCGCCTGGGCCAGATAGGCACTGCCCAGATGCCGGCCCCACTCCTCGGTGGAGAACACCTCGATCCGCCCGTCGTAGTGCGGCAGATACCGCAGCCGGACCCGCATGCCGACATGCCCGACCATCCACGGCGCGATATAGGCACGCCGCCGCCAGCTAATCCCGTTCGTGGTGATCTTCCGGACCCGGCCGTCGTCCTCCAGCGCGAAAAACGCCAGCCGCTCCTCCGCGACGTCCTCGACCGGCGCCGGATCCGCCTCCCACGCCGCCAACGGCGTCATCCCCTTCGCGAGACCCTCAGGCTGGTGCCCGGTGTTCCACCCCCGCACCCACCTCAGCAGGGCCTCGACGAACTCCGGATACGACAAGAGGTCCTCCACCCGGTCCGGACGGTGAGCACCGACCGGCCGGGCCCTGCGGGTATAGCCAGGCAGAGAGACCAGGAACATCTCCTCCACCGCGTCGTTCAGCGCCTCGACGGTGCCCTTGCGGTACGGCTTATAAGCCGGCAGATCGTGGACCGGGACCGCGAAAGCACCCAGAGCGCGCTCCACCGTCCGGCACAAGAACTCCTTGCCCCGGTCCACCCGCACCACCCCGGGCAGGCCACCGAACGGCCCGTACGGCTCGGTCCGGCTGATCCCCGTACGCAGGGCGGCCAGCACCGCGTCCCGGGCCGGCTCATGCGGAGTGAGGGCCACCCCCACAATCACCTTCGTCGCCACATCGATGAACCACGTCACCCACGGACACACCGCGGAGCCTTCGAGATCCACGCGTACCGGGATCCGCTTGTGATCACCCTCCCAGCAGGCATTGCGATGGGTCCTCGGGCGCTTGCCGTACACGTCATACCGGCGCCGGGCAGCCTCACCCCCCTTCAACCCCGCCCGCTCCCCCGCCGACAAGTCCTGCCGCACAGCGCGCCGCAGAGCACGAAGAGAAGGCACCGAGTCCGCGACACCAGCCTTCGTCGCCTCGGCGACCAGCTCACGGTGGACCGCGGCCACATTCCCGCCCCACACCGCCAGACGCGCACGGAAATCCGCGCTCACACCTGCCCGCGCGGGCGTCCGGGCCGACAGCCTGCCCTCGCGCCGGGCCACCGACAGCCAGCTCCACACCGTCCGCTCGGACACGTCCAAAGCCGAAGCAGTCAACCGCACATGTGCAGAACCGAGTTCGCCCCGACCATCGAGGGCCATCAGCCGCGTGACCGCCGCCTCCCGCCCCGCGACAGCCGGCACCACCCAATCGGTGAAGCCACCGGGACCGTGTTCAGTCATCAGCCCCTCCCGCAGACGCGTATCCCCGCCCCAGAAACGCTGTCCACGGCCGCGCACCTCACTCCGACACGCCGGACCGCATCCCACCAACGAGTGACGGCCCAGCAGGCCGAGCAGTCAGCCCCCGCACAGCAAGCCCACACACGCGACAGCAGACCTTCAGCGGGAAACGACACCAGCCTTCAGTAGAAAAACGACACCCCACAACCCGCCCACCAGGCAAAACCCACCATGAAAGCCCTGTCGCCAACCACTGCAACTCACACGTCGCCCATCATCAGGTTCAGTGACACCGAGGTGACGCCGATCGGTGAAAGCAGGTGACGGATTCACCATCGGGGAGTCGGTAAACGCTGACATCCCGCACGAACCTGTCGTCCCCCTGAGAGTGGTCCGGGAAGCCGTACGGGCACGGGCCAGCGGGGTCGGGGCGCCCGCTCCGCCCGTTGTCCGCGCGGAACAGGCGCCTGGCGATGCGCGGGCACGGTTGAACGAGACGGCGGCCGGCAGACTGTTCGCAGCGGCACGTTGGCGGCGTACATGCTGCACGGGATCTCCGTTCCCGCCGGCGGCAAAGGGACCGACATGGCCTTCCCGGCCCGCGAATGCGACTGAACCGCATAGGCGCTGCCTGAGAACAGCACTCCGGTACCGGCCGCCGCGACTGCTGCCGCCGTCGCCTTCAAGAACCCGCAGCGGTCGCTCTCGGCACTGGCCATCCCACGTTCAGTCATCCGACTGATCTCCATTTCTCCACTGCGATTGGGCCACGCGGCCGCCCGAAGACGTCAACGCCGACGCTGCACACACCCCCGTCCACGAGAAAGGCAAGATCCACAAGTGATCACAAGGAGCACGCCCGGCCTGGGCACCAGACACGGCAGCCCTCCCGACGAGGCCGCGCACCCTCCGGGCTCAGACTCTTCCGCCTCGCCGGCACCCAAGCGTGTGCGGGGCCGCCCTGGGAGGGCGACCCCGCACGCAGTCTCCTCGGTCAGGCCGCGACAGCGGAACGCCTCTGCGTCGGCGCGATCACAGGCCTTTCGCGCTGCTTAGCGGCCCAGGTGAGGTAAGTCCCAATCTCGAGTCCCTGGAGGAAGATGTGCTGAGCTTCGGAGGAAGGATCTGTACCCCAGACCTTGTGCCAAGCGGCGAACCAGGCCGGCCAAGTGCCGTCCGGCACGGTGCACGCCTGGAGGAAGGCAAGGTACTGCGCAAGGTCCGCCGGCAGCGCCCGCGCGGTAACGATGCGGTGGGCGGTGCTGCGCGACAAGTGCCAGCGCCCCCCAAGTTCAGACAGGGACCGCAACGGCGGATATCCGGCAGCGGCATACGCGTCTCGCAAGGCCCTGCTCAAGTCGGCCCGGTCCGAGACAAGATCCGGCCGCGGCTCGACGGTCCCCCGAGCACAGCGCTGGCAGGCCTCCCAGGCGCGTTTGAAGAGCAGCGCCGCGTGCTCGTGATCGGAGCCCCGGGTGACCTCACAGGCCTGCAGGTAGCCCTGGACGTGATCCCACATCGGAAGCGTTTTGCCGGAGGCCGCACGCTTGAGCGTCGAAGCCCCCCAGGCGCTGCGTGCGGCCAGCTTCGAATACGGGACACCCCTACGCCGGTCACGTAGGAACTGAGCCAGCTCGCCCAGCTCGGGGATCGTGCAGTTGACGGGGGCTTCGGGCCGCCCCGGCCGGGCCACTAGTTCACACTCCCGTTGCCGGGACCCACCGCGGCGTTCAGCAGCCGCCGCAGCAGACCGGTCCCGCCGCCCTTGCCGTCCTTGACGTTCGAGGCGACCAGGACGGCCACGCTGACCGCGCCGGCGCCTCCCAACAGGAAAAGAATGTCCTGCACCGGCGTGTGCGCGATGAGGGTGAGGAGGACCGCCGCCGCAAGGTACGCGGTGATGACGAAGGCGTGCGCCATGGTGAAGCGCACGCCAGGGGTCGAGGCGGACGCCCCGTCGATCGAGTGCATGTGGGCTCCCTGGAATGGACCGGACGGCGACCACAAAGGGCCGCCGACCCGCAGCTACTGGCTCCAACAGCGCCTGACCACTGGGTGATTGGCGTCACCCGAACAGCGGGCAGAACATCTGCGTCATCAACGATCCCAGGCCGCACGGCACTTGCGCCAAGAGCACAGGATTGGCCCCGAAGAAGCACAAACTTTGTGAATACGTGAAATCGCGTCGATCAAGCCTTGAACTGGGGAAACGCCATCAAGGGGCCTGCAAAAATTAATTAGCCCAACTTCTGTCCCACCCCTCTCAGCTGTTATGGAGTACGCCACAGCTTTACGCTCCTTATCGAGCGTGCTCGTCCTTACAGCTGCTTGGGGGACGCACACGCATAGGCGCCCTGACCGCTACTGGCTCCAACCACAGCAACACCAGGGACACAGCCGGACATGTTGGCGCATGACCGGCACGAAGCCGATGAGCGCATCCAGCGACCATCGGCTTTCGCCACATCAGGCCCCAAAGGCTCCCGAGACGAAGCGGGCCCGCGGCCGGACCGACCCGGCCGCGCTCATCCAGCACCCGAGGCACAGACGGCCTCCTGAGCCGCTGTCAGCGACCCCCGAAAGCACTGCGACACCCGCCTTCACCAGCCAAACGACTGTCATCACCACCCCGCCCCCCCTTCAACTCATGCGGCCACCCACTGACCAGGTCGTCTCTCCCCGAGACCGCACACCCCGTCACCGTCCGCGTCCCGCCGCCCCCTTCGTGGGCGCAGCGGCTTGCCGGTGGGCGGGCACCGCGGCTTCAGCCTGGGCCGCCTGTCCGGGCGCGGCCCCCGTGGGGGTGCTAGTGGAGCGGGAGCGGGCGGCGCCCGGGGAGACCCACACCCGGGAGGCGGCGGGCGCCGACGGCGGCACCGTCAGGGAATGAAGGGTCGCATCCACCAGACGGCCCACCAGAGCGGAGCCCGAAGCCTCCTTCCAGGAAGTGTCGGTGGTCAGGAGGGTCAGGTGCGCGCCGAGGAGGCCGGTGCCCCCGCGTTCGCGGACCTGCTCCATGCGGGCAGCCAACAACGGCCACTGGCGGGAGCCGACCAACAGGCCCACTTCCTGCTCCGGCAGCACGTCCTTGACTGTCGCGACGATCGTGGCGTGCGCGAGCCGGTTGACGCCGAGCTGTTCCAACGCCTTCGCCCTGTCGCCGAGGTCGAGGTCGCGGGGGACGCTCAACCCCTCGGTCAACGGTCCCCAGGAGCGCTTGGCGTCCACGCTCGCGGGCGGCGCCCACGGAATCGACGGCTTCCCGCACCGGCGGCGCGGCAGACGCAGCGGGTGCGGCGGCGGGTCCGGTGCCCGGAGCGGGGGCGGGAGCGGGGACCCGGGCATCGGCCGACCCCGGAGGCAGCAGCGGACGCCGGAGCGGCAGTCGCGGCCGCAGTGGGCGCGGGTGCCTGGGCGGCGGCCGCGGTGACGGCGGCAACGGCCTGGTCCACGCCGACCCCGGCCGCGTGGGCGTCGGTGAGGATCCGGGCGACGTCGATTCCCTTGGCATCGAGGCTGCCCATCGCGGCCGCGATGTCCGGCCAGGCCGGGGAGGAGAGGATCGCGTCGCGCACCATGCCCTCCGGCATCGTCGTATGCAGGAGGTCAGCCCACCGGTCAGTGCCCTCCGCCTCCGTACGCGCGATGTTCGCGGCGACGGCCTGATGAACCCCGGCCGTCATCCGGCCCAACTGCGGCAGGAACACCCCCAGGTCGACACCGGCCTGTTGGAGCCCGACGAGCTGTCGGGCCATCACCGGCCAGTCCGCCCCGGCCATCAGCTCGGCCAGGATGTCGTCGCCGAGGACGCCGCGCAGCTGGTCGGCCGACCAGCCCGGGGCCATCTTCTCCGCGTCCTCGCTGAGTTCCTCCTCCTTGCCCGTGAGGCGTTTTTGGGTGGCGCGTCGTACGGCGTCGGTGATGGTCATCATCAGCCGGTAGGCCATCGCGGGGGTGTGCGCGGCTTCCCCGAGGGCTTGGGCGAACGGTTCGGGCTGGGGCGGGTACGTCATCGGCGGGGGCTCCCTCGGTCGGGGTCAGCGCGTACGGGACGGGCCCGGCCGGCCGGGATCCGGGCGGGCCGGTACACCGGTAACGGGTGTGGTGGGCGGCAGGCCACGGCCCGACGTGCGCGCCACCCGACCGGTACGCGGCTTCGTCGTCGGTGGCGGGGCGCCGGTCAGGCCGGCCGCCTCCCGCAGCAGCACGGCCGCCTGGGAGGCGGCTTTCGCCTGCGCGCGGAAGGCCTGCGCCCGGTGCCAGGAGGCGGCGGCCTCCACCGCTTCCACGAGCGCGAGCAGCAGCGTCAGCACCACCGCGGCGCCGCCCCCGCGCGCGGCGCGCGGGGCCCGCTCCAGCGCCCGGGTCGAGGCGCGCCATCCGGCCCGCGCGCGGCCCTCCAGGCTGCGGGCGCCGGGGGCGCGGGC
>NZ_JBSFTP010000134.1:0-10003 GCF_053591315.1 Streptomyces sp. NPDC003042 | reverse complement strand
GGTGCGGATGCGGCTGACGAGGCGGGTGGCGAGGAGGGAGTGGCCGCCGAGGTCGAAGAAGTTGTCGTCGATGGTGAGGTGGGGCAGCGACAGGACTTCGGCGTAGAGGGATACGAGGATCTCCTCGCGCGGTGAGCGGCCGGCCCGGCCGGCGGCCTTCCCGGAGTAGGTCGGGGCGGGCAGTGCCTTGCGGTCCAGCTTGCCGTTCGGGGACAGCGGCAGCGCGTCCAGGGTCACGAAGGCCGAGGGGACCATGTACTCGGGCAGCCGGCGGGAGAGCCCGGCGTACGCGGCGGCCTCGTTCCAGTGCGCGCGGTCGGCCACCACGTACGCGACCAGGCGCTGGTCGCCGGGCTGGTCCTCGCGCAGCACCACGGTGGCCTGCAGGACGCCGGGCTCGGCCGCGACGGCGGACTCGATCTCACCCAGCTCGATGCGGTACCCCCGCAGCTTGACCTGGTCGTCCGCGCGGCCGACGAAGGTCAGCTCCCCGCTCCCGTTCCAGCGTGCGACGTCACCGGTGCGGTACATCCGGCTGCCCGGTGCGCCGAAGGGGTTGGCGGAGAACCGCTCGGCCGTCAGTCGGCTGCGGCCCAGGTAGCCGCGGGCCAGCTGCGCGCCGGCCAGGTACACCTCGCCGTCCGCACCCGGGCCCACCGGGCGCAGCGCGGCGTCCAGCACGTACAGCCGAACCCCGTGGTGCGGGGTGCCGATCGGCACCGGGCCGGACGGCACCGCGGTGCCCGGTCTGATCCAGTGCTCCAGACAGTGACCGGTGGCCTCGGTGGGACCGTAGACGTTCACCAGGGTCACCTCGGGCATCCCCTCGCGCCACGGCGAGAGGTGCTCGCCGAGGAGCTGCTCACCGCCGAGGGTGAGGATCCCGGAAGGCGAGACGGACTCCGGCATCGTTGCGAGGAGCGCGAGGTGCGACGGCGTCCCCTTCATGAACGTAGCCTGGCGGAAACCGGGTTCGGCCACGGCGGTCTCGGCCAGGCTCTCCAGGTCCGACAGCCGTACGCAGCCGCCGCTGATCAGCGGGGCGTGCAGCGATCCGACGCTCTGGTCGAAGGACGCCGAGGCCTGCATCACCGACAGGCCTGATATGTCCGGTGCCTGGGTCGCCCGGCAGTGCCTGACGAACGCCGACAGCGCCCGGTGCTCGACGAGCACGCCCTTGGGGCGGCCCGTGGAGCCGGAGGTGTAGATGACGTACGCCGGGTGGTCCGGCCGCAGGGGGGCGCTCCGCTCCAGGTCGCCGAGATCGTCCGCGGAGTGCTCCAGCAGCGTCTCGCGCAGCCTCGGGTCGTCCATGACGAACGTCAGCGGACGCCCGGTCTCGCGGCCCAGCTGCGCGTCCACCTCGGCGGTGGTGAGCACGAGCACGGGATCGGAGTCCTCGATCATGTGCCGGATGCGGTCGGCCGGGTAGGCCGGGTCGATGGGCACGTAGGCGCCGCCGGCCTTGAGGACGGCGAGCATGCCGACGACGAGGTCGCCGCAGCGCGGCGCGGCGATCGCCACCAGCCGCTCCGGTCCGACGCCCAGCTGGACCAGGCGCCGTGCCAGCCGGTTCGCGCGCGCGTTGAGTTCGGCGTACGAGAGGCTGACGTCGGGCGCGATCAGGGCCGGCTGGTCCGGGGTACGCACCGCCTGCTCCTCGAACAGGTCCGTGAACAGCTCGGCGGGCCGCTCGTAGTCGGAGCCGCTCCACTCCTCCAAGGCCGTGCGCCGCAGCGCCGGGTCCAGCAGCGGGACGGCGCCCACCGGCGTCCGCGGGCGCTCGACCACCGCCCGCAGGGCGCGGCGGAAGACGGCGATCACCTCGTCGATCCGCTCGGCGGTGAAGAGGTGGGGCAGGTAACCCAGGGAGAAGCGCAGGGTGTTGTCCCGGGGCAGGGCCAGCAGGCCCAGGGGGTAGTGCATCTGGTCGCGGGAGTGGATCTTCAGCACCGTGGGGAGGTCCGTGGCGGCGTCCACGCCCGGCGGCCGGCCGCGGCTTGAGTTCAGCGGGTAGTTCTCGAACACCATCGCGGTGTCGAAGAGTGCACCGGAACCGGCCCAGCGCTGGATCTCCGCGAGCCCCACCCACTGGTGTTCGATCAGCCGCGCCTGCTCGCTCTGCACCCGGCGCAGGAACTCCGCCAGCGGTTCCGCCGGCCGCAGCCGCACGCGCAGCGGCAGCGTGTTCATGAACAGGCCGACCATCGTGTCGATCCCTGGCAGCTCCGGCGGCCTGCCGCTGACCGTCACCCCGAACACCACGTCGTCGCGCCCCGTGAGGTGGGACAGGGTCAGGCCCCAGGCGCCCTGGATCACGGTGTTCACGGTCACCCCCGTGGACCGGGCGAACCGCGTCAGCGCGGCGGTGAACTTCTCGTCCTCCACGAAGTGGATCCGCTCGGGGGCCGAGGTGAGCGCCCCCCGGTCCGGCGCCACGATGCTCGGGGTGTCGAAGCCCTCGAAGGCCTCCGTCCAGGCCTCCTCGGCCGCGCCCCGGTCGCGGGAGTCGAGCCAGGTGAGGTACTCGCGGTACGGGCGGACCCGCGGCAGCGCCGTGACGTCGCCGTGGACCGTGTACAGCGTCAGCAGCTCGCGCAGCAGCACCGGCATGGACCAGCCGTCGAGCAGGATGTGGTGGTTGGTCATCACCAGCCGGTACCGGCTCGCGCCCAGGCGGATCAGCGTGAACCGGATCAGGGGCGGCCGGGCCAGGTCGAACCGCGTCCAGCGGTCCTCGGAGGCGAGTTCTTCCGCCGCGGCCTCCCGCTGGGCCTCCGCCGCCGCGCTCAGGTCCTCCTCCCGCCAGGGCACGGCCACCTCGCGGGGGATGAGCTGCACCGGACGCTTGAGCCCCTCGTGGCGGAAGGCGGCGCGCAGGTTCGAGTGCCGCTTCAGCATCGCCTGGGTGGCCTCGCGCAGCCGCTGTGCGTCGACCCGGCCTTCGAGCTCGATGAAGACCTGGACGTTGTAGGCGTCCAGCTCCTCGGCGTCGAAGAGGTTGTGGAACAGCATTCCCTCCTGGAGCGGAGAGAGCGGGAGAATGTCTTCCAGACCGGACTTGGCCATCAGAGGGAACCCCATTCGCTTTCGAGCCGTGAAATGTCGTCCTCGCTGAGCGAGGTGAGGGACACATCCGAGGGAGTCAGGCCACTGGCCTCGGGCCGGCGGGCGTGCTCCACCAGCGCCTTCAGTGCCCTGAACCAGCCTTCGCCGAGTCGGCGGACCGCGTCCTCGGTCAGCACGCCCGCCGCATACGTCCAGACGCTGTGCAGCCGCGGCCCGTGCTCGGTGTCGTGGGCACCGGCGACCAGTTCGACCGGATGCCCGAGCGCGATGTCCGGATGCTGGCCGGCCACGCCCCGGCCCACCACGCTCCACGCGGGCGGCTGCGCCCCCTCGCGCGCTTCGCGGCCGCCCGTGTACCGCCCCAGGTAGTTGAACCCGTACTCGGGAGCGGGGCGGCGCGACAGCAGGGCGCGCGTGCGGGGGTTGAGGTAGCGGAGCAGGCCGTAGCCGACGCCGTCTCCCGGGACCGCACGCAGCTGCTCCTTCACCCGTTTCAGGGCGCGTCCCGCCGCCTGTCCGCCGTCCCACACCTGCGCCCAGTCCCCGCCGACCTGGGGGCTCAGCCGCACCGGGTGCATCGAGGTGAACCAGCCGGTGGTGCGGGTGAGGTCGGCGCCCGCCGCCAGGTGCTCGTGGCGGCCGTGGCTTTCGAGGTCGATGACGACCGGGGCGTCGGGGTCCTGGCCCCGCGTGCGCCGCCAGTCGGCGACGGCGAGCCCGAAGGCGGTCAGCAGGAGGTCGTTGATCTCGGCGTGGTAGACGCCCGGCACCCAGGTGAGGAGGGCTTCGGTGGTCTCCGCGTCGAGGTCGAGGGTGAGCTGGCCGGCGCCCGCGTGGGTGTCGCGGGCCGGGTCGAGGGTGAGGGTGGCGGTGTGGTCGAGGGTGTGGAGCCAGTGGTCCGTCTCGGCCTCCGTCGCGGGCTGCGCGGCGAGGTCGCGCAGGGTCCCGGCCCACTGGCGCCAGCTGGTGCCGCCGGCGGCGAGCGGCCGGCCGTCGTAGGCCGCGGCCAGATCGGGTACGAGGAAGCGCCAGCTCACGGCGTCGACCACGAGGTGGTGCGCGACGAGGACGAGCAGTCCGTCCGTCTGCAGGCCCCGGTCGAGCCAGCAGGCCTCCAGCATGCGGCCCCCCTCGGGGGCGAGCCGGTCACGCGCGGCGGCGGCCAGCGCGGTGACGGTCGTGCGCAGTGCGCTCTCGTCGAGGCCGGGGGCGTGGTGGCGGGTGAGCAGGGCGTCCGCCGCCGGTGTCCCGGGCTCGGGGATGGACATCGTCCAGTCCGGTTCGACCCGCAGGCGCAGGGCGTCGTGGTGGTCGAGAAGGGTCCGCAGGGCGCCCAGGAGCCGGTCCTCGTCCAGGTCCGCCGGTACCGACACCACCACCGACTGGTTGAAGGGCGCTACCGGACCGCCGAGTTCGGAGAGCCAGCCCATGATCGGGGTCATCGGCACCGGACCGGTCGAGCCGTACACCTCGGCGTCCGCCTGGTCCGGCTGCGCCTCGGCCTCCCGGCTCAGGGACTCGGCGAGGTGGGAGACGCTCTGGTGCTCGAAGACGTCCCGGACGGAGATCGCCAGGCCCTGGCCGCGGGCGCGGCTGACGAGCTGGATGGACAGGATGCTGTCGCCGCCCAGGTCGAAGAAGCCGTCGTCGACGCCGACGGACTCCAGCCCGAGCGCCTCCGCGAAGAGCCGGCACAGCAGCTCCTCAACGGCGGTGCCCGGTGCGCGGCCCGTGGAACGCTGCCCGTAGTCGGGCGCGGGCAGCGCCTGGCGGTCCAGCTTGCCGTTGACCGTCAGCGGCAGCAGGTCCAGCGTGACGAACGCCGACGGCACCATGTAGTCGGGCAGGGCCTCCCGTACGAAGGCCCGCAGTTCCTCCGGGTCCGCCGCCCCGCCGCGGGCGCCGTCGGCGCCTCCGGCGTCCTGCGCGGCCACCAGGTACGCCACCAGGCGCCGGTCGCCCGGCCGGTCCTCGCGGACGACCGCCACCGCCTCCGACACCGCGGGGTGCCGCGCGAGGGTGGACTCGACTTCGCCGAGCTCCACCCGGAAGCCGCGGATCTTCACCTGGTCGTCCACGCGGCTGATGAACTCCAGGTCGCCGCGGCGGTTCCAGCGCACGACGTCACCTGTCCGGTACATCCGCTCACCGGGCCCCTCGAAGGGGTTCGCGACGAACCGGGAGGCACTGAGCCCCGGCCGGGCCAGGTAGCCGCGCGCCAGCTGCACCCCGGAGACGTACAGCTCACCGGGGACGCCCGCCGGTACGGGCTGGAGGTACTGGTCGAGGACCAGCATCCGGGTGTTGGGGAAAGGGCGGCCGATGGTGAGGACCCCGTCGTCGAGGTCCTCCGGGGAGTCCACCCGCCAGGTCGTGCAGCCGACGATGGTCTCGGTCGGCCCGTACTCGTTGAGCACGGTCATGCCCGGGTGCGCCTCCAGCGCCGTGCGTACCGCGCGCCCGGTGAGGGACTCGCCGCCCAGCACCAGGTCGCCCCGCGGCGCGTAGCCCCCGGGCAGTTCGGTGATCAGCGGAAGGTGGCTCGGTGTCGCCTTCAGGAAGGTGATCTGCGGCAGACCCTCGGGCAGGGCGCCGGCCAGGTGGCGCTCGTGCAGCTCCTCCAGGTCCGCGAGGTGGACGCAGCCGCCGTTCAGCAGGGGCGCGAACAGGCCGGTCACCGTCAGGTCGAAGGACAGCGGCGAATGCAGCAGGGCGTGCCCGGCCACCCCCGGGTACAGCTCGGCCGAGACCGCCAGGTAGTTGACCGCGGGCTGGTGCTCCACGACCACCCCCTTGGGGCGGCCCGTCGACCCGGAGGTGTAGATGACGTACGCCGCGTTCCACGGCGACAGCGGACCGGTCCGGTGGGCGTCGGTCAGGTCGTACGCGGGCCGCTCGGCGAGCCTGCCGCGCACCGCCGGGTCGTCCAGCGACAGCCGCGGCACCCCGTCGGGGAACAGCCCCTCGGGAACGGAGAGCGCGGTGAGAGCGCACACCGGACGGGCGTCGTCCAGCATCACGGCGACCCGCTCCGGCGGCGTGGACGGATCGACGGGAAGGTACGCGGCGCCGCTCTTCAGCACCGCGAGGACCGCCACTCCCATGTCCACCGACGGCGGCAGGGAGAGCGCCACCACCCGCTCGGGTCCGGCTCCGGACTCGACCAGCAGGTGGGCCAGCCGGTTGGCGCGGGCGTTGAGTTCCTCGTACGTGAGCGTCGTCCCGTCGGCGGACAGGGCGGGCCGCTGCGGCGTCCTCGCCACCTGCTCCTCGAAGAGTTCGGGAAGGGTCGCCTCCCGCTCGGGGCGGGCGGTGTCGTTCCACTCCTCCAGCACCTGCCGGCGCTCCGCCGGATCCAGCAGGCCGATCCTGCCGATCGGCTGGTCCGGATCGGCCGTCGCGGAACCGAGCACACCCAGCAGCCGCGAGATGATCGACTCCGCGGTCTCCCGGTCGAACAGCTCGGTGCGGTACTCCAGAGAGCCCCGCATGCCCGCCGGAGCGCCGGAACCGTCGTGGGTCTCCCCGAGGGTGAGCGACAGGTCGAACTTCGCCACCCCCGTCCTGGCGGTCATCCGGGTGGCGTTGAGCAGCGCGTCACCGCCGGTCGCGGGGCCGCGGCCGCGGTCCTCCTCGCGCACCGCCTCCGCCGTGTTGTTGAAGGTGATCATCACCTGGTAGAGCGGGTGGTGGGAGAGACTGCGGGTCGGGTTGAGTGCCTCCACCAGACGCTCGAACGGCACGTCCTGGTGCGCGTACGCGGCCAGATCGCCGGTACGGACGCGGTCCAGGAGCTCGCGGAAGCTGGGGTTGCCGCTGGTGTCGGTGCGCAGCACCAGCGTGTTGACGAAGAACCCGACGAGGTTCTCCGTCGCCTCGTCCGTACGGCCGGCCACCGCCGTGCCGATGGGGATGTCCTCGCCCGCCCCCAGCCGGGTCAGCAGCGTCGCGAACGCCGTCTGGGCCACCATGAACGGGCTTGCGTGGGCGGCCCGGGCCAGCTCGGCCAGCCGCGCGTGCAGCGCCGCCGGGACGGTGAAGGGGATGCGGTCGCCGGTGTAGCCGGCGGTGGCGGGACGGGGCCGGTCCGTGGGCAGCTCCAGCTGCTCGGGCAGGCCCGCCAGGGTCTCCTTCCAGTAGGCCAGCTGCCTGCCGGCGGTGCTGTCCGGGTCCGACTCGTCCCCGAGGACCTCGTGCTGCCAGAGGGAGTAGTCGGCGTACTGGACGGGCAGCGGCTCCCACCCGGGCGCCCCGCCCGCGCTGCGCGCCGCGTACGCCGAGGTGAGGTCGCGGGCGAGGGGGGTCGTCGACCACCCGTCGCTGGCGATGTGGTGGATGAGCAGCAGCAGCACGTGCTCGGTGTCGGACAGCCTGAACAGCCGCACCAGGAAGGGGATTTCGCCGGTCAGGTCGAAGACGTGACCGGTCGCCTCCGCCAGCTGCCGCTCCAGGCCCTCGGCCACCGCGTCCGTGACGCCGAGGCGCAGACGGACCCGGTCGGCGGACAGGACGATCTGGTGCGAACCCCGCTCGTCGTCGGCGAAGACGGTCCGCAGGCTTTCGTGCCGCTCCAGCACGTCGTTGACCGCCTGTTCCAGCGCTCCCCGGTCCAGCGAACCGGTCAGCCGCAGCGCCGTCGGCATGTTGTAGGTCGCCGACGGCCCTTCGAACTGCCGCAGGAACCACAGTCGCTGCTGCGCCGGGGACAGCGGAACGCGCTCCGGCCGGGAGCGTGCCACCAGCGGCGTGCGGGCGCCGGCGGCCGCGTCGAGCGCACCGGACAGCCCGGCGACAGTCGGCGTCTCGAAGAACTGCCGTACGGACAGCTCGACGCCCAGCGCGGTCCTGATCCGGCTGACCAGCCGGCTCGCCAGCAGCGAGTGGCCGCCCAGGTCGAAGAAGCTGTCGTCGATGCCGACCCGGGTCGTGCCGAGGACCTCGCAGAACAGCGAGCAGACGATCTCCTCGCGGGGATCGCGCGGGGCCCGCCCGGCCGGCTCGGCGGCGTAGTCCGGGGCGGGCAGCGCGGCACGGTCGAGCTTCCGGTTCGGCGTCAGCGGCAGCGCGTCGAGGACCACCAGAGCCGTGGGCACCATGAACTCCGGCAGCCGCTGCCGCAGATGGTCCCGCAGCGAGGCCGCGTCCGGCGCGGACCCACCCGCGACGACGTACCCCACCAGCCGCTGGTCGCCCGGCCGGTCCTCGCGGACGACCACCGCCGCCTCCGCGACCGACGGGTGCCGGACCAGCTCCGACTCGATCTCACCCAGCTCGACCCGGAAACCGCGCAGCTTGACCTGCTGGTCGACCCGGCTCAGGTAGCGCAGCGCGCCGTCCCGGTCCCGCCGCACCAGGTCCCCGGTGCGGTACATGCGTGAGCCCGGGGGCCCGTACGGGTCGGCGGTGAACCGCTCGGACGTCAGCCCGGGACGCAGGTGGTAGCCCTGCGCCAGCTGCGCCCCGGCCAGGTACAGCTCACCCGGCACCCCTGCGGGCACCAGGCGCAGCGCCGAGTCCAGTACGTAGGCCGAGGTGTTGGCCAGGGGCCGCCCGATGGCCGGTCCGGCGGACCCGGCCGCCCCGGTCGGCCCGGTCGGCCCCGTGGCGGACAGCTCGGCGGCTGTGGCCCAGATCGTCGCCTCCGTGGGACCGTACAGATTGGTCACCGAACGGGCCCGCGCGCCCAGCGCCTTGGCCAGCTCGGACGGCAGTGCCTCGCCGCCCACCAGTACGTGGACCCCGGCCAACTCGCCCCGGTCCGCGGCCACCAGCCCCTGCCACAGGCTGGGCGTCGCCTGGAGCATGGTGATCCGCGACTCCGCGACCGTCCGCAGCAGTGCGTCCGGGTCCTTGGCGGTCTCCTCGTCCGCGAGGACCACGGCCCCACCGTGCAGCAGGGGCAGCAAGATCTCCAGACCCGCGATGTCGAAGCCGACCGTGGTGACCGCCAGCAGCCGGTCCCCGGCACCCGGTGCGAAGCGCCGGCCCACGGAGTCCAGGAAGTTGCCCAGCGCGCCCCGGGGCACCACGACGCCCTTGGGGCGGCCGGTGGAGCCCGAGGTGTAGATGGCGTACGCGGGGTGTGAGGCGTGGATCGGCGTCCGCAGCTCCCCGTCCGCCAGGTCGGTGCCGTCATACGCCACCAGGTCGGCCGCGGCGGCCGGCTCGGTGAGGGTGAGCGCCGGAGCCGCGTCGTCGAGCATGTAGGTGATGCGGTCGGCGGGGTAGCCGGGGTCGATCGGCAGGTAGGCGGCGCCCGACTTGAGGACCGCGAGCAGCGTCACGACCAGGTCGGCCGAGCGCGGCAGCGCCACCGCCACGAACCGGCCCGGGGCCGCGCCCTGCGCGATGAGATGCCGGGCGAGCCGGTTGGCGCGCGCGTTGAGCTCCGCGTACGACAGAGGGACACCGGCGAAGACGAGCGCCGGCGCATCCGGAGTCCGTGCGGCCTGCTGCTCGATCAGCCGGGGCACGGAGTCGGCGGGCACCGGCCGAGCGGTGTCGTTCCACTCCCGCAGGGACTGCCGCTCGGCCGGGCTCATGATCTCCAGCTGCCCGATCGGCCGGTTGGGGTGGGCCACGCCCATGCCGACCAGCTGCACCAGCCGGTCGGCGATCGCCTGCACGGTCTCCCGGTCGAAGAGGTCCGTGCTGTACGTGACGCTGCCGGACAGGCCCGCGCAGCGGTTCCCCGCGCTGAACCGCTCGGCCAGCGCGAACGACAGGTCGAAGCGCGCCGAGAGCCCTTCCGAGGCCTCCGCCTGCGCCGTGAGGCCGGCGAACTGCGGGGCCCCGGCCTGGGACTGGGCGCCCTCGGTGTTGTGGAGGGTCAACATCGTCTGGAAGAGGGGGTGGTGGGAGAGGGTGCGGGTGGGGTTGAGGGCTTCGACGAGGCGTTCGAAGGGGAGGTCTTGGTGGGCGTAGGCGGCGAGGT
>NZ_JBSFTP010000133.1:0-10063 GCF_053591315.1 Streptomyces sp. NPDC003042 | reverse complement strand
CGTCAGGCAGGGCCTGACGGGCGCCGAGGAAGTATTCAGCGTCGCGCTGGAACCGGACGTCCGGGACGGCGGCCCGCACCGGGGCCCATATGCCGGGCGCCACGCGGTACTCGCCCGCCACCATCCAGGGATCGTCGCCCAGCACGAAGAGGTGTCTGATCGTCAGGAACTGCTCCCGCGAGAGCGCGACGGACTCGACCATCTCCTCGTCCGCGTCGGCGAAGCCGGTCAGATCCCAGACGAGGTTGTACCCGTCGGCGAATGGATAGTCGCTGCTCACCCGCCTCAAGCTAGGCCGCCCCCACCGCCCCCGCACCTGCTTTTCCCCTCAGGCCAGGATCATCGCGGCGACGACCGGGGCCGCGTAGACCAGCGGGAACGGGACGTGCGCGTACGAGCGGGCGCGGATCACGGTGATCACCGCGCCGGTGTAGTAGAGCACCAGGCCGATCGCGGCGGCGAGGCCGATCACCGGCACGAACAGGCCGGCCACCAGGCCCACCGCCCCGGCCGCCTTGGCCAGGCCGAGCCAGATCCACCACGACTGCGGCACGCCGTACTCGGCCAGCGGCTCCACGACCCACTTGGCGCGGAAGAAGACCGACGCGGCGGAGAAGCCCGTCATGAACGCGGCGACGAGCGAGACGACGAGGAAGGAGGTGGACATGGGTGGTGCTCCTATCGGGCAGGTGCCGCCGGGCTGCTCTCCGGCGAGGCGTGGTGAGTCCGTCATTCAAATGACCCGCCGCGTCGCGGGAATGTGACAGGTCGGCCGCGTGAATTTCGCGCGTGCGGCTGCCCGGGGTCACCTGACACATCCGGTGCCGCCGCCGACGGCGCCCGCGCGGGGAGTCGTAGCCTCCGCGCATGATCGATTCCCAGACTCATGTCCGCGTCGCGCGACCGTCCCTCGATCTGGAGGCCGCCGAGCGGTTCTACGTCGACGGGCTCGGGCTGGACATTCTGTGGCGGACCTCAGGGCAGGTTCCCGGGGAGCACGACCTCGTCATGGTCGGCCCGGAGGGCGGCGGGTGGCATTTAGAGCTGACCCACGACCCCGAGGCGCCCGTCGCCCCGTCCCCGACCGTCGACGACCTGTTCGTGGTCTACCTCGGCCAGGCCCCCGACGAGGCCTTGGTGGCGCGGCTGATCGACTGCGGCGGGACCCGGGTGGCCTCGCACAACCCGTACTGGGACGCGTACGGGGTCACGGTCGTCGATCCCGACGGCTACCGGCTGGTGCTCTGCTCCCGTACCTGGGGCTGAACCGCGAGCCCCGCCTCCTGGGCGTCGATGAGCTCGTCCCAGTGTTCGCGCGTCCACGCGCAGGCCGCGTCCAGCGGGCCGAGCAGGCCGCGGCCGAGCGGGGTGAGGGCGTACCCGCCGTCCTCCCGTACGACGAAGCCGTCCCGTTCCAGCCCGCGCAGCGACTGCGTCAGGGACTTGGAGGTGATCCCGCGCAGGGGGACCTTGAGTTCCGAGAAGCGGCGCGGGCCGCCCTCCAGGCAGCGCAGGACCAGCGTGGCCCACTTGTCGCCGACCCGGAACGGCACCAGCGGCGAGGGGCAGACGGGGTCGAACATCTCCGGATCCAGTGGCTCGCTCATGATCCACACGGTAGGGCGGTATCCGATCGGTAACCAGGCCCCCTCCTACGCTCGCCGCATGACGAACCACAGCGAGAAGAAGCTCATCGTGTTCGGGGCCCGCGGCCGAGTCGGCCGGGCCGTCGTGGTCGAGGCGCGGGCGCGGGGGTACGAGGTCACGGAGGCGGGCCGGGCCGACGGAGAGGTGACCTCGGCGGCGGACGTGGCGCGGCTGGCGGCCGGGCACGACGCGGCGGTGGTCGCGGTGTACGACCCGCAGGTGGCGCCCGGAGTGTTCTTCCCGGCCGTGTCCCGCGCCCTGGCGGCCGGCCTGCCGGAGGCGGGGGTGCGGCGGCTGGTGACGGTCGGGCTGGCGTCCGTGCTGGCCACGGAGTCGGGGGCCGCGCTGATGGACACGCCGGGGTATCCGCAGGAGTGGCGGGAGTTCTACGTCGGCCACGCGGCCGGTACCGACGCACTGCGGGCGGCGGCCGCTCCGGCGGGGCTGGACTGGGCGGTGCTGAGCCCGTCCGGGGACTTCGCCGACGGTGGCGCCGCCGCGGCGGCGGGTGGGTACGCCCTGCCCCTGCCTGCGGACGCGGCGAGCCGGATCACCCACGCCGACTTCGCCCGGGCCGTGGTGGACGAGGTCACCGCCCCGACCGTGCACGCCATTCATGCGGGGGTAGGGGTCGCGGGGGTGGCGGGGGCATGAGCGCCGGGACGGAGGCTGTGGCCGACAGCCCGAACCCCTGGGTCGCCGACCACATGCGCCGCTTCGAGCAGACCGCCGGCCGGCCGAGACCCGGCATCACGGACCTGCTGCTGACCACGCGGGGCCGGAAGTCGGGACAGCTCCGCCGCACGGCGCTGGCCTACGTACGGGACGGCGACGCGTACGTACTGACGGCGTCCAACGCGGGCGCCGACCGCCACCCGGCCTGGTACCTGAACCTGACCGCCGACCCGGCCGTCACCCTCCAGGTCGGCGCCGAGACCTTCCCGGCGACCGCCCGCCGCGCCACCCCGGCCGAGACGGACCGCCTGTGGCCGCTGGTGGTGGCCGCGATGCCCTCGTACGAGTCCTACCGCCAGGCGACGACCCGCGACATCCCCCTGATCCTGGTCACCCGCACCGGCTGAGGTCAGCCGACCTTCGGGGTCTTGGGCAGGCCGGCGTC
Source organism: Streptomyces sp. NPDC003042 (assembly GCF_053591315.1). Taxonomy (NCBI): domain Bacteria; kingdom Bacillati; phylum Actinomycetota; class Actinomycetes; order Kitasatosporales; family Streptomycetaceae; genus Streptomyces; species Streptomyces sp. NPDC003042. The sequence goes on along the minus strand of NZ_JBSFTP010000133.1, from coordinate 7,296 downwards.
CAGGGCCGAGCCCGCCCCCGCCAGTGAGGAGTCCGTGGCCTTGGTGGCCGACCCGGCCACCGCAGCCGTCACGGCGACGGCCGTCTTGGTGTCCTCCACCGCCTGACCCGGGTGGTCGACGATGTCACCGACGCGCTCGGTGATCGGAGTCGCCTGGACGGCGGGCTCTTCGGCGTGCGCGACGGCGGGGGTGAGGGCGAGGGCGGCGCCGCCGCCGGAGAGGACGAGGGCGGCAAGGGTGCGCTTGATGGCGTTCATGCCCCGCCCAACGACCCCTCCGCGCCCGGGTCACCGCCTCCCCCCACTTTGGAGTGAGGCCTCGCCCATCCCCACCCAACCGAGTATGCCGACCGGGGTCCGCGGGCGGCAGCGAAGTACGGCTGTTGTTCGTCTTCGACCCGCTGCGGCGCACGGTGTTCCTCGTCGGCGGGGACAAGGCCGGCGACTGGCAGGGCTGGTACCGCTCCGCGATCCCCGAGGCCGAGAAGGCGTACGAGGATTACCTGACGCAACCGGAGGAGGACACACCATGAGCCAGACGCCAGAGCGCCCCGCCCAGGCCGCCCGCTGGGACGACCTCGTCGAGGAATTCGGCTTCTCTCCCACCGAGCAGGCCGAGATCGACCGCGGCGCGGCGTAAATGATCGCGGTCACCCGCGCGCACCGCCTGGCGGAGGTGCGCAAACGGCAGCACACCACGCAGGTGGCCGAGGCGATGGGGGTCACCCAAGCGGGCGTCTCGCGCATCGAGAACGGCGAGCTGGAGCGCAGCGAGGTGGAGACCCTCGCCGCCTACGTGCGCGCCCTCGGTGGCGGTGTGGATCACCCGAACGCACCGCGGCCCCGGATCGAGGGGGATCGATCCGGGGCCGCGGGTGAAGCACAGACACAGCAGTCATTCGGTCAGACGGTCAGACGGTCAGTCCTCGACCACCAGCGCCGGGGTGGACTTCGTCAGGACCTCGCCGCGGAAGAAGGCCGGGCTGCGGCGTTCGGTGATCAGCATGATGACCGCGCCCAGGAGCAGCAGGCCGACTCCGATGATGAAGACGCTGCCGACGCCGAAGAGGGAGGAGCCGGAGCCGTAGGCCGGGTCCCACATGTCGAACAGCGTCTGGAAGAAGACGGCGGCGAGCATCAGGCCGCCGACGCCCGGGAAGATGCCCTTGACGAACAGGTCGCGCACTGAGCCGCGCAGTTCGCTGCGGAAGAACCAGACGCAGGCGAAGGCCGTGATCGAGTAGTAGAAGCAGATCATCAGGCCGAGGGCGTAGATGGTGTCGATCAGCACGTTCTCGCTGACCAGGGTCATCACCGCGTAGAAGACGCCGGTGGCGATGCCCGCCGCGACGGTGGCGCGACCCGGGGTCTTGAAGCGGGGGTGGACCTTGGCGAAGGAGGACGGCAGGGCTTCGTACGTGCTCATCGACAGGACCGTGCGCGCCACCGGGATGAAGGTGGTCTGCAGGCTCGCGGCGGCGGAGGCCACGACGGCGAGGAAGAGCAGGATTCCGAGGCCGGAGCCCATGATCGGCTCGGCGAGGGTGGCGAAGACGTTGTCCGCGGTCTCCTCGTTGCCGAGGCCGTTGCCCTCGGTACCGACACCGGCGTACATCTGCGAGGCGATGGCGACGACCATGTAGGACGCGACGATGACGACCATGGCGAGCATCGCGGCGCGACCGGGGGTCTTGGCGCTGCCGACGCTCTCCTCGTTGACCGACAGGCAGGCGTCCCAGCCCCAGTAGATGAAGATCGACAGGGAGAGGCCGGCCGTGAAGGCGGCGAGCGACTCGACGGCGAACGGGTTCATCCAGGACCAGGAGAAGTCGAGCGAGCCCGCGACCTCGTCGGCCTTGGTGATGGCCATGTAGGCGAAGATCGCCAGCACCGCGAGCTGAAGGCCCACCAGCACGTACTGGACCCACTTGGTGGCGGTGATGCCGCGGTAGCTGATGGCGGTGGCGATCGCGATGAAGGCCAGGGTGGTGAGGATGTGGACGGCCTTGTTGCCGTCGAGGGCGGCCAGATCCTCGCTGCCGCTCACTTCACCCAGGAGGAGGTAGAAGTAGTTGGTGGCGACGCCGGCGAGGTTGGAGAGCACCACGACGGTGGCGACCAGCAGGCCCCAGCCGCACATCCAGCCGACGCGGGGGCCGAAGGCCTTGACCGACCAGGTGAAGGAAGTGCCGCAGTCGGGGACGGCTTTGTTCAGGGCGCGGTACGCGAAGGCGACCAGCAGCATGGGGATGAAGCCGGCCAGGAAGATCGCCGGCATCTGCACGCCGACCTCGCTGACCGTGGGGCCCAGGGTCGCCGTCAGGCAGTAGACCGGGGCGACGGTGGAGACGCCGATGACCGCGTTGCCGATGAGGCCGACGGAATTGCCGCCGAGCCCCTTGTTCCGCACGCCTTCGGCGGCTCCGCTTACCGTGTCTCCGGCCTGGGGCTCTTCGGCCGGGGGCCGAACATCTGTCTGTGTCATGGGTCAGGACGTTAGACGCTGCGCTTTCCACATCTGGAGGCCTTGGCTCCGGAACCAAGGCCCGTAGAACGCCTTGAATTTCGAGATCATCTCGACTTCACGAGCATGTAATACAAGGTTCATTCGTCGGGGCAGCCACAGTTAGGCAGGCCATGGACCTGCGGTTCCGTTATACGGAAACCGCAGCCATGTCCGTTTTGGGCGTTTCTAAAGTTTCCCTTACGACTTTCGGGTGACCCCTGGTAACCGGGCGTGAGGAGCGGTTTGCCGTGAACATGGCGGTCGCTCTAGAGTCGCCGCCGTTCAAGGTCATTTACAGGGGGACACCAAGCGCATGCGCATCAGACCACTGCTCAGCACCGTCGCGGCCGTCACGGCCCTGCTCGCCCTCACCGCCTGCGGAGGCGACGGGGATCCGGCGGCCGGCGACGCCTCCGGCATCGGCGCGATCGGCGGGATCGGGGACGGCGGCAGCGGCAGCGGCAGCCCCAAGAAGGGGACCGGCTTCAAGGGCCTGCCCAAGGCGGGCAACATGGCCGGCGCCGCCCGCATCGTCAACATGTACACGAAGTGCGACCAGGTCAGACCTCGGCTCGACAGCTACGGCGGTAAAAACGGGGACCCCCAAGCCGAGTACGGCGAGTCCTTCTCCGTCACCGAGCGCGGCTACTGCGACAGTCGGGGCCGGACCAGCATCTTCATGATCAAGGATGCCAAGGCCTTCCAGGCCGCCTACAAGGCCGAGGTCGACAAGAAGGGCGGGAGCGGAAACCGCGACGCCGGCCCCGTCATCGGCCAGGACTTCGCCACCGGGTCCTCGGACGCGGACGTCATGGTCGCCATGGTCGCCCCGCACACCGGTCTGATGGTCCTCAACTGCCACCCCGACTTCAGCCCTCCGAGCGGCTACCGGAAGGAACCGGCCCTGGTGAAGGGCTGCGTCCTCACCGACTACTTCAAGGACTGAGCGGGCGGCGGCGCGGACGGGGGAGGGCCCGGGGGGGATCCCCCCGGGCCCGCCCCCGACCCGGCCCGCCCCCAGCCAGGCCCTCCCCCGACCCGGCCCGTCCTCAGCCGGACCAGACGATCGACTGCGTCTCGCTGTACGCGTGCAGGGCGTACGAGCCCACGTCCCGGCCCACGCCGCTCTGCTTGAAGCCCCCGAACGGCGCCTCCATGTTCCGGCCGATCGTGTTCACCCCGACCCCGCCCGCCCGCAGCCGCCGCGCCACGCGGAAGGCGCGCGCCGCGTCCCCGGACCACACGTAGCTCAACAGGCCGTAGTCGCTGTCGTTGGCCAGGCGGATCGCCTCCTCCTCGTCCCCGTCGAAGGGGACGACCACGACGACCGGCCCGAAGATCTCCTCCCGGACCACGCGCATGTCGTTCGTACAGTCCACGAGGAGCGTGGGCGCCACGTAGAAACCGCGCCCCTCCCCCACCACCGGGCGCTCGCCGCCGTACGCGATCCGCGCCCCCTCCTTCCTGCCCAGCTCGACGTACGACTCCACGCGGTCCCGGTGCGCCGCCGAGATCACCGGGCCGACCACCGTGCCCCGCTCCCCCGGATCGCCCACCTTCATGAAGGCCAGATAGCCGGTCAGCTTCTCCACCAGCGGCCCGTAGACCGAGCGGTGCGCGATCACCCGGGTCGGCGCCGTGCAGATCTGGCCGGAATAGAAGGAGAACGTCGTCCCGATGCCCATCACGGCGGCGTCGAGATCGGCGTCCTCCAGGACGATCGCCGCGCCCTTGCCGCCCAGCTCCATCAGCTGCCGCTTCATCGTCCGGCCGCAGACCTCCGCGATGCGCCGACCGACACCCGTGGAGCCGGTGAACGACACCATGTCCACGTACGGGGAGTCCACGGCCGCCTCGCCGACCTCCACCGCGGTACCCGAGACCACGTTCACCACCCCGGCCGGGACCCCCGCCTCGTGCAGCGCCTCGGCCATCTTGAACACCGACAGCGGATCCTGCGGCGCGGGCTTGACCACCACCGTGTTGCCCATGGCCAGGGCCGGGGCGACCTTGCCCGCCGGATTCGCCCACGGGTTGTTGTACGAGGTGACGCAGGTGACGACCCCGACCGGCTGGCGCACCTCCAGCGCCCCCAGGACGCTCGCCCTCCCCATCGGGCCGGCCTCGGTGACCTGCGGCGGAAGGCCCCGCTCCACCGGCTCCAGGGCGCCCTTCGCGTACCGCCGGAAGCGGGACACCCCCACCCCGACCTGCATCCCGCGCGCGATCCCGGCCGGCGCGCCCGTCTCCGCCCGGGCCAGCGCCGCCCACGGCTCGAACTCCCGCTGGATGATGTCCGCGGCCCGCTCCAGGATCGCCGCCCGCTCCTGCGGCCTCGTACGGGACCACGCGCCGAAGGCCTCCGCCGCCGCGCGGGCCGCCTCCTCGACCTGCCCGCGCGAGGCCTCGGGCGCGAGCCCGGCCACCGACTCGTCCGCCGGGTTGACCACCTCGTAGTGGCCGCCGTCCGGCTCGACCCACTCGCCGCCGATGTAGAGCCTTTGCGGTACGGGCCGCCCCGGCGCGGAATCCGTCGTCATCGGGTGCTCACCGTCCTCGTGTCCCGGCCCGACCGGAGCACGGTCCCCGGAACCGCACCCGTCACCTCGTCGTCGCGGATGGTCTCCACGCCGTTGACCCGCACCGAGACGATGCCGATCGCCCGCGCGTCCAGCCGCGGGCTGTCCCCGGGCAGGTCGTGCACGAGCGTCGCCGGGCCGGCCTCGATCCGCTCCGGGTCGAAGAGCACCAAGTCCGCGTGCCAGCCCTCGGCGATCCGGCCGCGCTCGCGCAGCCCGAACAGCCGCGCCGGATCGTCCGTCAGCATCTTCACGGCCCGCTCCAGCGGGACGAGCTTGCGGCCGCGCAGGCAGTCGCCGAGGAACCGCGTCGTGTACGGGGCCCCGCACATCCGGTCCAGATGCGCGCCCGCGTCCGAGCCGCCCAGCATCACGTCCTCGTGCTGCCAGGTCTCCTGGCGCAGGGCCCAGCTCGCCGGATCGTTGTCGGTCGGCATCGGCCAGAGGATGGTGCGCAGGTCGTCGTTGGCGCAGATCTCGACCAGGCAGTGGAAGGGGTCCTGGCCGCGCTCGGCCGCGATGTCGTTCACGACCCGGCCCGAGAGGCCCTCGTTCTCCTTGCTGTACGTGTCACCGATGACATAGCGCCCGAAGTTGGCGAGGCGCCGGAAGACCCCCGCCTCCTTGCTGTCCGCGCGGCGCAGCATCTCCTCGCGGACCCCGGCGTCGCGCAGCCTCTCGATCCGCTCGGGCACCGGCAGGCCGAGGATCTCGCCCCAGCCGGGTATGAGGTTCAGCGCGCAGAAGGTCCCCAGGGACATGTTCATCGGGGTCAGGATCGGCATCGTCAGCGCCACGATCCGGCCGCCGGCCGCGCGGGCGCGGGCGCTCGGGATCAGCTGGCGCGGGACGCGTTCGGGGACGGAGGCGTCGATGGTGAGGACGTTCCAGTTCAGGGGGCGGCCGGCGGCGGCCGTCATCCCGACGAAGAGGTCGATCTCCTCGTCCGAGAACTGGTCGAGGCAGCCGGCCACGATCGCTTCGAGCTGCGTGCCCTCGTGTTCGGCGACGGCCCGGGAGAGCGCCAGCAGCTCCGCCGGTTCGGCGTGCCGGGAGGCCACGGGGGCGCCGGCGCCGTCGGAGTGGGTGGAGGACTGCGTGGTGGACAGCCCCCAGGCGCCGGCGCTCATCGCGTCGTGGAAGAGCGCGAGCATTTCGTCCATCTGCGCGGGGGTCGGCTGCCCGCCGACGGCCGCCTCCCCCATCACGTGGCGGCGCAGGGCGCAGTGGCCGACCATGAAACCGGCGTTGACGGCGATCCGGCCCTCCAGGGCGTCCAGGTACTCCCCGAAGGTGGACCAGGTCCAGTCGACGCCCTCCTCCAGGGCCTTGAGGGCCATGCCCTCGACCTTGGACATCATGCGGCGCGTGTAGTCGGCGTCCTGCGGGCGGGCCGGGTTGAGGGGGGCCAAGGTGAAACCGCAGTTGCCGCCGGCGACGGTGGTGACGCCGTGGTTCATGGACGGGGTCGCGTACGGGTCCCAGAACAGCTGGGCGTCGTAGTGCGTGTGCGGGTCGATGAACCCGGGCGTCAGCACGAGCCCCGTCGCGTCCTCACTCGTCCGGGCCTCCTCGACGACCGACCCGGGATCGCCGACGACAACGATCCGCCCGCCCCGGATCCCGACGTCGGCGACGTACGCGGCCGCGCCCGTACCGTCGACGACGGTCGCGCCGCGGATGAGGTGGTCGAGCATGACGATTCCCCTCCTGGTGGGTCGCCCTGACCCATCCGATGCCGATGCCCTGGCCGGGCGGTTGACGAATTCCGACCCGGCGGGCCGGTCCCTGGCCCGGCGGGCCGATCCTGGCCGGACAGGTCGGTGCCCACCCTGCGGGCCGGGGTACGTCTGCCCCGCCGGGCCAACCCGTGCCGGCCCGACCCCGAAGCCGACCCGGCAGGTCGGTACCGACCTTGCGGGCCGATCCTGGCCGGACGGGCCGGTGCCCACCCTGCGGGCCGGTCCTCGTCTGGCGGCCGAGGCGTGACCCGCCGGTCAATGCCGACCCTGCGGGCCGGGGTACGCCTGCCCCACCCGGCCGGTGCTCGCCCTGCGAGCCGGAACATGGCCCCACGGGCCCGTGCTGGTCCTGCGGGCCGACCTGCCGGCCCGACCCCGAAGCCGACCCGGCAGGTCGGCACCCACCCCCCCGGCCCCGCCAGGCCAGGCGCCCCAGGCCTTTACCCCCAGCTCAAATCCCGCCCCCCCG
>NZ_JBSFTP010000132.1:0-10101 GCF_053591315.1 Streptomyces sp. NPDC003042 | reverse complement strand
TCCGCCCGGGGGCACCTCCCAGCGGTAGCTGGGGGAGATGCACCGCATCTGACGCCGTGCGCTGATCCACCGGGGATTACGGGACAGCCCTTAGGGGATCCCCGGCGGGTCACGGCCGGCGGATCCGGGCATGACAGTGCCCCGGGAACTCGCACAGCTCCCGGGACACCGACATCCATCAGGCGTACCGCCCGGCGGCTACCAGGCGACCGGCAGTCGCTCGGGCAGCCGCTTGATGAAGCCCGTCCGCCAGACGAGGTTCTCCGCCGGCACCGCGAGGCGCAGCTCGGGCAGCCGCTCGACCAGTACCTCCAGCGCGATCTCGGCGTGGGCCCGGCCCAGGGCGGAGGCCGGGCAGAAGTGCCGGCCGGCGCCGAAGGCGAGGTTGGGGTTGGCGCTCTCGCGCTCCAGGTTCAGCTCGTCCGGGTTCTCGAAGGCCTCCGGGTCGAAGTTGGCCCCCTCCAGCAGGACGAGGACCAGCTCGCCCTCCTTCACCAGCACGTCGCCGACCTGGACGTCCGCCATCGCGATGCGCGGCAGGCCGTCACCGACGGACAGGTTCCAGCGCAGCAGCTCGTCGACGGCCTTGCCCATGCGCTCCGGGTGCAGGCGCAGGTATCCGATGAGTTCGGGCTTCTGGAGCAGCGCGAGGACCGCGAGGACGAGGAAGGCCGACGTGGACACCGCGCCCGCGCCGAACAGCGAGACGGCGACCGTCGCGAACATCTCGTCGGTCAGGTGGGACGACTCGGGGTCGGCCTCCCGCAGGTCGGCGAACCTGCCGAGGAGCCCCGTACGCTCCTCGGTCGGCAGCGCCAGCTGAGCCTGCAGCCGGTCGACGAAGTAGCCCACGTCCTTGTACCAGTTGAGGGCCGAGTCGGCGAACGGTTCGCGAGCGGTCATGAACGCGACGTCCAGCCCCGACATCAGCCGGCGCCAGTCCTCGAACGGCACCCCCAGCACCTGGCAGTGCAGCGCCGCCGAGAAGGGGTCGGCGAACCCCGCCCGGAGGTCTGCCGGTCCGCCCTCGGCGACGAGCCGGTCGACGAGTTCGCCGGCCTGGGCGCGCAGCCAGTCCTGGAGCCCCTTCTGGCGGGGGTTCAGTGCCTTCATGACCGCGTTGCGCAGGCCGGCGCTGTTGATGTTCCCCATGTTGTTGACGACCTCGGGCGGGATCGTCAGCGCGTACTGGCGGGGGACCCCGGCGTTGGCGGTGTCCTTGAGGCTGAAGCGCTCGTCCTCCAGTACCTGCTTGGCGAGCGCGTAGCTGCTCACCAGCCAGGCCGGGTCCCCGGTGAGGGTACGGACCTTGGCGACCGGCGCCTTCTCGCGCAGCCACGAGCACTCCTCGGGCAGCACGTCACCGCGCCGGGAGAGGGGGAAGTCGAGGAGCGGCAGCGGCTCCTGGCTGCCCTCAAGCTGCTCGACGCTCATCGACGGTCCCTTCGGTCGGTGCGTGGTTCGTTTCCGTGGCCGTGGCCGTCATCGCGGCCGTGGTCGCGGCCGCCTCGGGGCGCACGACGGCGTAGGCCTGGTTGCGGGTCGCGCGCAGGCCCCCGCCCCGCCCGAAGAGGACATCGGTCATCGGCATCTTGACGTGGTAGGCCGCCACGGAGGACGGCACGTCGAGAATGCTCGGGGTGTCCACGAAGAAGGGCAGCTCGGCTGCCATGTAATCGAAACAGACCTGCAACTGGGCGTCCGTCATGGATTCACCCTCCGGCAACTTGGAGCCGACAAAGTGAAGGGCCATTTCCTCGCAGCCCTTGCGGAATGTATCGTCGGTCTCCAGGAAATGCAGAACGCGTCGGTGGAGTAGTTGGTAGACGGGGTTCGACTGGAACTCCGAAAGTGCCCTCACTCGGATGTCGGCCTGCGGAGTACCTGACTCCTCCACGCCTTTGAGGATCCTCCTCCGGACCGCCTTTATCTCCTTCGCCGCACGCTTCTCCGCGTGTTCCCGGCTGTAGCCGAAGGCGGCGAACATCCGGTCGACGTGGAGGTCGGCGTAGACGAAGTCGACCTGCGCGAAGCGGGTCGTGGCCCATCGGGCGAGGCTGGAGATGCGCTCAGCGCTGAAGTAGCTGTTGCCGGGACTCACTCCGATGAGCACATGGGCGCCGTCTTCCCAGATATGGCGGCAAGTGCGGGTGAAGGGCAGAACTTCGAATGATGCGTCAGCTGTGATCGTCACCTGTGTGATCGCCTTGTTGCCGCTTGTCCCTGGGAGCCCTGCGCTCCTGGTGTGGCGGCAATGTCGGTACGTTATGCCGTGATCCCGGAGCGTGACAAGTGGGGGGCGGGTTTGTTGGCTGGAATTATCGGTTCCGTGTGACCGACAGGTAATTGAATACCTTTCTGCCGGCCGAACGGGACCCGCGGGCGGACCCCGGCCCGCAGGCCGCTACCCTGAGCCGGTCAACACGTACCAAGAAGGGGTGGATCCAGTGGCGGACATCGAGAGCGCACGGACGACGTTCGACAAGTTCGACGTGAACGGTGACGGCTTCGTCACGGCCGACGAGTACAGCGCGGCCATGAAGGCGATGGGTGACGCGTACGTCACCGGCGCGGTCGCGGACGCCGTGATCGCCTCCAAGGACGGCAACGGCGACGGCCTGCTGAGCTTCGACGAGTTCTGGGCCGCCCTCAGCAAGTAGGCGCCCGACACGTAGTCGCCCGACGAGCGGCCCCGCGCCGGCCTCCGCCCCCACTGCCCGGGGCGGAGGTGCGTCAAGCCGCCGTGGGGCCCTGGTCCCCGCCGCCGTCCGAGGGCGGCGTCATATCCTCCACCTCGGCGAGGGCCTCCTCCAGCCAGGTCAGCCAGAAGCTTTCCAGGGCGATCCCGCCGTGCAGCACGAGCCGGCGCAGCCGGTCCTCGGCGGCGTTGCGGTCCGGCGGGAAGTCCTTCGCCTCGATGGCCTCGTACGTCGCCAACTGGTCCCGGTGCAGCTCCAGATGGCGCCGCAGTTCCGGCCCGAGCCGCTGCGGCCCGACCACGGCCGCCGCGCGGATCCGCAGCAGCAGCGGGTCGCGCATCGGCTTGGGATCCTGGCTCTCGGCGACCCAGCGGGCCAGCTCGGCGCTGCCGTCGGGCAGCACCTCGTACTCCTTCTTCTGCCCCCGAACGGGTACCTCGCTGGGCAGCTCCCGGATCAGCCCGGCCTCCTCCAGCCGCCCCAGTTCGCGGTAGATCTGCTGGTGCGTCGCCGACCAGAAGTAGCCGATCGACTTGTCGAACCGCCGGGTCAGCTCCAGCCCCGACGAGGGCTTCTCGAGCAGGGCGGTGAGGATGGCGTGCGGGAGCGACATGCCGACATCCTAAGTTTGCGCGGCGTGCGGTCAGCCGCGTACCGACTTCCACGCGGACAGCTCCTGCGGGGTACGGGGGCCGGGGGCGCCCGGGGCCAGCAGGCCGTGCGTGCGGAGCAGGGCCGTCACCGCCGGGGACCAGGCCTGGCGCAGGCCCGCCGACGTGAGGAGGGCCGGGTCCGACAAGAGGGTCGGCGCCGGGCCCACGCGGATGCCCGACGGGGTCAGGACCGCCGCGTCGTCGGCCCAGCGCACCGCGAGGTCCACGTCGTGCGTGGCCATCACCACCGTCGTGTCCGTGAGGCCGGCCAGGACGTCCAGCAGCCGCTCCTGGCCGTCCGGGTCCAGCCCGGCCGTCGGCTCGTCCAGGATCAGCACGCGCGGGGCCATCGCCACCGCGCCCGCGATCGCCGCCCGCTTGCGCTGCCCGTACGAGAGCAGGTGGGTCGGGCGGTCCCGCAGCGCCGTGATGTCCAGGGCCTTCAGTGCGGCGTCGACCCGCTGCCGGACCTCCGGCGCGGGCAGGCCCAGGTTCATCGGGCCGAAGGAGACGTCCTGTTCCACCGAGGCGGCGAAGAGCTGGTCGTCCGGGTCCTGGACCACCAGCTGCACCGCCGTCCGCAGCCGGGTCAGCCCGGACCGGTCGTACGTCACCGCCGTGCCGTCGAGCCGCAGCGTGCCCGAACCCGGCCGCAGGCCCCCGCTCAGCAGCCGCATCAGCGTGGTCTTGCCGCTGCCGTTGCGGCCCAGCAGGACCAGCGCCCGTCCCTCGGCGATGCCGAAGTCCACGCCGGACAGCACCGCGGGCCCGTCCTCGTACGCGTAGCCCGCGCCGACCAGTTCCACCAACGGACTCAACGGGAGAGCTCCTTCAGTACGAGGGTTGCGGCGACCAGCCCGGTCAGGAGGGCGGCGGACGCCGTCAGGAACCGCCAGGACAGCGCCGCCCGCGGTACGAGCACCCGCAGCGCGCCGTCGTACCCGCGCCCGGCCAGCCCCTCCTGGAGCCGCGCCGCGCGGTCGAAGGCCCGGACGAACGAGGTCGCGGCGAGCCCGGCGACCGAACGCCACGCCGCCGCCCGGCCGGTGTTCCCGAGGCGGGCCGCCTGCGCCCGCCGGACCTGGGCCAGGGAGTCCAGCAGCAGGAAGCCGATCCGGTACATGACCAGGGCCACGTCCACCACGGGGGCCGGCACCCCGGCCCGGACCAGCCGGGGAAGGACGTCCGAGACGGGGGTGGTGAAGGCGAAGAGCAGCACGCCGAGCGAGGCCGCCGACGTACGCAGCAGCAGTTCCCCGGCGTGCCGCAGGCCGTCAGGGGCCGGCGCGAGGAACCCGTCCGGCCCCCCGACGGAGACCAGCAGCGGCAGCGCCCCGGTGAAGCAGAAGCCCAGCGGGATCCGGAAGGCCCGCCACAGCTGCCGCCCGGCCACCCCGGCGGGCCCCAGCAATACGGCCAGGGTCGCCGCGGCGACCAGCGGCCCGCCGGGCCAGGGCGGCAGGCACACGGCGGTGACGGTCAGCCCGAACCCCAACAGGGCCTTCTCCAGCGGGTGGCGGCGCCGCCAGCGGCTGCTGTGCGCCGCCACGTCGATCGGCAGCACCGCCTACGGCTCCGGCGTGGCGGAGGGCGCCCCGGCCCCGGCCTCGGACCCCGCTGCGGCGGCGGCCTGGCGCCGGCCCGTACGGACGCCGAAGTAGTACGCGAGCACGCCCGCGCCGAGCGCCGCCTGGAGGGCGAACAGCGCCGACTCGATCTCCGCCGAGGGGGGTTCGTACAGGGGGGAGAACCACGGCTCGTAGTCCGGCTCGATCTCGGTGATGGCCGCCTCCGCCTGCGCGTCGGCGCCCGCGAACGGCTCCTCCTGGCCGTCGCCCAGCCCCAGCGCGAGCGGGAGCACGGCCAGCGCCGCCACCAGGAGCAGCAGCAGGGTGTTGATCTTCGCGTTCCTGGTCATCGGTTCGTCGCCTCCTGCCGCGCCTTGGTGCCACCGGTCAGCCGGGCGACGCCCAGGCGCACCAGGTCGGACTTGCTGGACTGCATCAGCAGCCGCACCACGAGCACGGTCAGCAGCCCTTCGCTGACCGCGAGCGGGATCTGGGTGAGCGCGAAGATGCCCGCGAACTTCTCCAGGGAGCCGACGAATCCGCTGCCCGGGTCCGGGAAGGCGAGCGCCAGCTGGACGGAGGTCACGCAGTAGGTGACCAGGTCGGCGAAGAAGGCACCGAAGAACACGGTCACCATCAGCGGTACGTCGAACTTCCGCAGCAGCCGGTAGACGGCGTAGCCCGCCCACGGCCCGGCGACCGCCATCGAGAAGACGTTGGCACCGAGGGTTGTGAGCCCGCCGTGCGCCAGCAGCAGGGCCTGGAACAGCAGGGTGATGGTGCCGAGCACCGCCATGATCGGCGGCCGGAAGAGGATGGCGCCGAGCCCGGTCCCGGTGGGGTGCGAGCAACTGCCCGTCACGGAGGGGATCTTCAGGGCGGACAGGACAAAAGTGAACGCTCCGGACGCCCCGAGCAGCAGCGTGCTCTCCGGGTTGGCCTTGACCTCACGGGTCAGGGCGCGGACACCGTGGACGACGAAGGGAGCGGATGCGGCGCCCCAGGCGACCGCGTGCAAAGGGGGCAGGAACCCCTCGGCTATATGCATGAGTAGAGAGACCTCTCCAGCACCTCGTGGATGGACGACGCGCCCCGGCCGGTCTCCTGGCTCACGGGTACTGATGCCCTGAACTCCGCCTTCCCGGGGCCGTACGGTCTCCCGCGCGGTCCCAGTGGCTTTCCCGCAGGAGTGGAGCCGGACTTCCCGATCACAGTGGCGAGGGCCGCACCGGTTTTCCACCGGTTTCCCGAACACCAAGGCCCGCTGACCCTAGTCGCCCGCGCCGACCGGTACCAACCCCAAGGCGGCCCGGACGGGCGCGGCGCGCTGGCGATCCCGGCCGGCGGTGGGCAGGGTGGGGGGCGTGCCCGACGATTCCGCCACCGCGAACCACCCCGACTACTCGGACCTTTCCGCCGTCTACGTGAACTGCACCCTCAAGCGCTCGCCCGAGACCAGCAACACCGAGGGCCTGATCTCCAGGAGCCGCGCCGTCATGGAGGCCGCCGGCGCCCGGACGTCCCTGATCCGGGCGGTCGACCACGACATCGCTACGGGTGTCTGGCCGGACATGACCGACCACGGCTGGGAGAGCGATCAGTGGCCGGTCCTCTACAGCCAGATCATGGACGCCGACATCCTGGTGCTCTGCGGCCCCATCTGGCTCGGGGACAACAGCTCCGTCATGAAGCAGGTCATCGAGCGGCTCTACGCCTGCTCCTCCCTGCTGAACGACCGGGGGCAGTACGCCTATTACGGCCGGGTGGGCGGGGCGCTCATCACCGGCAACGAGGACGGCGTCAAGCACTGCGCCATGAACATCCTGTACAGCCTCCAGCACCTGGGCTACGCCATCCCGCCGCAGGCCGACGCGGGCTGGATCGGCGAGGCCGGGCCCGGGCCCTCGTACCTCGACCCCGGTTCGGGCGGGCCGGAGAACGACTTCACCAACCGCAACACGACCTTCATGTCGTGGAACCTGATGCACCTCGCCGCGCTCCTCAAGCGCGCGGGCGGCATGCCGGCCCATGGCAACCAGCGGTCCGAGTGGGACGCGGGCTGCCGCTTCGACTTCCCCAATCCCGAGCACCGCTGACCCGGTGACGACCTGTCGTCGACCCGACGGGCAGCCCGCCGACGCACGTTTCGAGGGCGATGGCCGGGCAGGCGTAGGCAACCCCATGTGCGGTCGCGGAGTTGGCAGTTGACTGTGCTCACCGTGTTGACTGTGTTGATCGTGTTGACTTCGGCGGAGATCCACCAGGATCGCTGCCCAGCACACCCGTCCCGCATCTCAGGAAGGAAACCGGCGTGACTTTCGGGGGACCGAACCCGTACGGCCCGATATCGCGGCCGAACGGGGGTCAGCCACCGCCGCCGCCGGGCGTGCCGCCGCAGCCCGGTCCCAGCCAGTACCCGCACCCCGGGCCGCATCCCTTTCCGGGGCCGCCGCCCTACGCCCCGTACGTGCCGCCCCGTTCGCTGTGGCAGCAGTTCCGCGACGGTGACTGGCCTCCGCTGCTGGAACTGCTGCGGCGGGTGCCCGTCCACGGCTGCGTGTGGGGTGTGTTCCTCCTGTGCCTGTGGCCCCTGCTGCTGCCCTTGCTGGCCTATCCGCTGGCCCGCTCGGCCCGCCGGCAGGCGCACCGGACCTTCCCCCCGCACGTCTACCGCCGCCTCCTCGATCCGCAGGTGATGCGGGTACAGAAGATCAGGGCCTGGGCCGCCCTGGCCGCGTCGCTCCTGATTCTCGTCGTCTACGGCACCGAGTCGGACCTCGCGGAGATCCAAGGGCAGTACATGCTCCGGCTCGCCCTCACGCCGTGGCTGCTGCTGTTCACCGCACCCCTGGTGATCCTGGTCCTGCTCCGGCTGGCTCCCCCGGCCGCGAGGCCGGGCATGCGAGCGCGCCTGCGCCCTGCCGTGCGCTCGGCCCTCTGGTACTTCGCCGCGTTCACGGCCGTGCCGCTGCTCTTCGCGGGCATGGTGGTGGTGGGCGAGAGCTTCCAGTCCTACGCCTTCAGCCCGTTGATCACGCTCCTCCTGCTCGCCCCGGTGCTATGGATGCTGTTCTTCGTCTGCTTCGCCTCCACGACGCTGGTCCGCACCGTGTTCGGCACCTCCGAGGTGCACGCCGCGCTGCCGGCCCTGCTGATGGGTGTGCTGGTGTGGGAGCTGGCGGTCGTCAACCTGGCCGTGGCCGGGATGCCGCCGGGCCCGCCGTTCATCCAGATCTGCGCCCTGATCGGTGGCCCGGGATCGGTGTCGGCGGTGGCGTGGTGGGAGATCGACCGCCTGCGCACGAGGTACGGGGTCACGCTGCGCGCCTAGAGGATTTGTGGCGACGCCGCGCCCGCCGCGGTTCCCGCTGCCGTCAGCGGTCCACGGGCGCGGGAACCAGTCCGTCGGCGATCAGACCGGCGAGGACCGCCTCGCCCAGGGCGTGCACCGCTGACTGCGGGCGGACCATCACGGTGAACTCCTTGATCCGGCCCGCCTCGTCGAACTGGAGGAGGTCGATGCCGTGGATCTGCTTGCCCGCCACGACGGCCCGGAACGGCAGGATCGCCGACGGGGCCTCCTCGCCGTCGGCGCTCGTCTCGGCCGCCCCCTCGAAGCGTCCGACGTACCGCAGGTCCTCGAAGGTGCGCAGCAGGACACCGAAGAGTCCCAGCACCATGGCCCTGCCCTCGAAGGGGGTGAACTTCACCGGGCTGTAGAGGCGGACGTCCTCGGTGAACAGGTCGTCCAGCGCGGTGAGTTCACGCTTCTCCACGGCGGCGCGGAAGCGTTCGGCAGTCTCCATGACCTCTCCTCGTACTCAAGCTCATACTCAAAGACATGACTAGTCACTTTCATGAGTAGGATGCGGCTGCGGACGAAGAAAAGGAAGGGGGCTGCTTCGATGGCCTTGCGACATGCCGTACTGGCGGCGCTGCTGGACGGCGAGTACAGCGGATACGAGCTGGCGAAGGCGTTCGACATCGGCGTCGCGAACTTCTGGCACGCCCTGCCCCAGCAGCTGTACGCCGAGCTGGCCAAGCTGGAGAGGGAGGGGCTGGTCGCCGGCCGGGAGGTGGTCCAGGAGAGCCGGCCCAACAAGCGCCTCTTCCACGTCACCGACGCCGGTCGCGCCGAGCTGGAGCGGTTCGCCGAGGCCGTCTCCAAGCCCTCGATGATCCGCGACGACCTGCTGGTCAAGGTCCAGGCCGCCGACCACGTCGGCGCCGACGCAGTGATCGAACAGCTCGCGGAGCGGGCAGCCGCGGGCGAGGGCAGGATCGAGCTCCTCGGGAAGCTGCTGCGCAACCTGCGCGGCGACGCGGACGAGGCGGAGTTCCTGCGCCGGGGCGAGCGGGTCGGGCCGTACCTGACCTGCCTGCGCGGCCTGGCCTTCGAGCAGGGCCACCGGGACTGGTGCCTGCGGGCCGCGGACGTCCTGCGGGAAAGGCGGTCGGCCCGTGCCGAACGGTGACCGGGGTCAGTACCTGCGCTACGTCGCCCTGGGCGACAGCCAGACCGAAGGGGTCGGCGACGGGGACGACACCACCGGCCTACGGGGCTTCGCGGACCGGCTCGCCGAACACCTCGCGGCGGCCGACCCGGGGCTCCGGTACGCCAACCTGGCCGTCCGGGGGCGGCTCGCCGGCCAGATCCGCACCCAGCAGCTGGGGCCTGCGCTCGCTCTGCGGCCCGACCTCGCCACGGTCGTCGCCGGGGTCAACGACCTGCTGCGTCCCCGGTTCGACGCCGACGAGGTGGCCGGGCACGTGGAGGAGATGTTCGCCGCGCTCACGGGCGCCGGCGCCCACGTGCTGACCGTGACCTTCCCGGACCTGGGGAAGATCGCGCCCCTGGCCCGGCCGCTGGCGTCCCGCCTGTCCGGCCTCAACGGCCGCATCCGCGCCGCGGCCGCCCGGCACGGGGTCACGGTCTTCGACGCTGCCCGGCAGGCCGTCGTCACCGACCCGCGGCTGTGGACCGCGGACCGGCTCCACGCCAGTCCGCTCGGCCACGAGCGGATCGCCGCGGCCCTCGCCCACGCCCTCCACCTGCCGGGAAGCGACGAAGCCTGGTCCCTTCCCCTGCCGCCTCAGGCGGCTGCCACGGCCCGCCGGGCCGGTGCACCCCGAAATCGGTGGGCGGGCGCGTTGCTCGGCCCCAGGCGGGGGCGGGGGCGG